>JAZOXD010000278.1:0-6360 GCA_045659565.1 Eubacteriales bacterium
TATTGAGTGAAAAAGCCGTCGCTTTCCGTTTCTTTCAGGGCATAGTAGATTATTTCAGAATTTATCTGATGTTCCTTCAACGATATCTTACGGATGCCGGCGGGGGCGGAATCCCCCCCACCGCTGTTGGGCCGGGAGGAACAGATATTTAACACTTCCCCGTGCTTATGGCAGGTCCAGGCGTGGAGATGCCCGAAAACCCAGGCGATCAGCCCTTCTTTGGGTAGATTGAATTCCAACTCTCCCACCTTGGGGCAGAAGCCGAATTCGTCGGGCTCGCAGGTGCCGTGGCTATAGATGATCAGTTTTTGATGGGGCTTCATGGTTTTTAAATCCTCGGCCAGCCAGCGCCATTGATCTTCCGGCTGGTAGCCGCTGGGATTTTCTCCCTTGCCGATGGAAAGGCAGACAAAATGGATCTTGCCGCAATCAAAGGAATACCAGCAGGGACCGTAGTATTTTTCATAGGTGGCTTCCCCGTAGGGTTCGCCGGTGAAATCGTGGTTGCCGATGGCCCAGCGCACGGGGCAACCCACCGTTTCGCGGTTCATACATAAATAATGGCGGCGGAGTCCATCCTCCCGACAGATATCCCCGGTATTGAGGAAAAAGGCGGGGGAATGAGTTTTGACGGTTTCTTGCATAAAGGGGATAAAGGTCACAGGCGGCTCGCCCTCGATCTCGGTATCGGAAACGTGGAAGAAGGAAAAATCTTCCCCTGCCTCCACCGGCTCCAGGGTAAAATCGTAACGCTCCCGACCGTCGATATAGATAAACCAATCAAAATGATCCCGAGTCAGAAGATTCACATAGATCAAATGAGCCCGTTCCCAGCCGGGCAGGGTATAGTCACCCTCTGCATCGGTGTGGGTGATATGCTTACCGTCGCTCACGGGGACGCCCTGCAGGGGCGCACCTTTCTGATCGGTTACTTTTCCGCAAAACATTTTCACTACCTCCAGGGGTGATTTTGCTTTGATTATAGTATGATTTTGTAAAATGGTCAATAAATACTTGTAAAAAGACGTCGAAATCATTATAATGATAGCATAAAAACAAAGGAGCCTGAAAAATGGTAGAGTTAATGATTCCTCGACCCAAAAAGGCAACTCCTGCAGAGGGTGTTTTAAACTTATCGGCCTGCATTTCCTTTCCCGCAGAATGGAAGGCTTTTGCCGAAACCTTTTGCACTGCCTTTCAAAAGATCCATAAAACGAAATTGGAAAAAGGGGAGGGGGGCATCCAACTGCTGAAGGATGAAACTTTAGCCCCTGCCCATTACATATTGGATTCCACCGATGGATTGAAGCTGATGGCCTCCGATGCGGAGGGGATTTGCTCCGCCATCGCCAGTGCTTTGCAACTGATCGTGCCTGTCGGAGAAGAACTTTCTGTTGAACGGGTTCGGATCGAGGATCATCCGGATAAGGATTACCGGGGCTTGATGGTGGATCTGGCTCGGGTATGGCATCCCTTTAAGTGGCTGTTGCGCTATGTGGATATCTGCTTTTTGCTGAAGTTAAAGTATCTGCATATTCACTTTATCGACGACCAGGGCTATCGCCTGCCCTCTAAGGTCTTTCCGAAAATTTCCACCCCCGGCTATCATTATAGTTTTGAGGAAATCAAGGAACTTTGCGCTTATGCCAAGGCACGGGGCGTGATTCTGATCCCGGAATTCGAAGCCCCCGGCCACGCCGCCTCCCTGAACCAAGAATATCGGGAAGTTTTCGGTAACGAAATGGAGGGGGAGGGCCCCACACTCATCACCGAAGAAGGGGTGAAGGTTCAACCCGATAGTCTTCTTTGCGCAGGCAAGCCCGAAACCATGGAAGGCATCCGCACCTTGTTGGCGGAAATTGCCGAAATGTTCCCCGATTCCCCCTATATCCACATCGGCGGGGATGAAGCGGCCATTCAGAATTGGAACCATTGCGTGCATTGCCAAAAATATATGGCCGAAAAGGGCATCGAAGACGTTTACGAACTTTACAGCGAATTTGTGGGCCGGGTGGCAGACATTGTTTTCTCTTTAGGGAGAACGCCTATTGTTTGGGAAGGCTTCCCCAAAAAGGGTGTGGAATACATTCCCCAAGGCACGGTGGTGATCGCCTGGGAATCCCATTACCACATGGCTTATGATCTGGTGGCCGAAGGTTTTAAGATCATCAACTGTTCCTGGGCTCCCCTTTATATTGTGGATAGCCTGAACCACCGCTGGAGCGCCCGGGATATTATGAACTGGAACGTTTATGAATGGGATCATTGGTGGGAAAAATCCGAAGCCACCCTGAACCCCATTCACCTGAACCCCACCGAACAGGTCTGGGGCGGCCAGGTTTGTATGTGGGAGATGGGCTTTGAGCAATCCTGCGGACGGGTGGTGGAAAACTGCGCCGCCCTTTCGGAGCGGGTCTGGAACCTGGAACGGACCGTTTCCAGCCGGGATTGGAGCAAATATAACAGCAAGATAGTACGCCTGATGGGCAAATTGATTTATGAGGAGTAAAAGATGAAAATTAAAGGTGTTGTTTTTGATCTGGATCATACGTTATTCGACCGCTACGCTACCCTGTATTCCTATGCGCCGGAGGCTTATAAGGCCATCAAGGAATGGCTGGCAGAGGGTGTGACCGAAGAGCAGTTTACCGAGGCGTTTATTTATGCGGATCGGCGGCTGGCGCCCTACGGTTGGTATACGATGTTTGGCTATCTGATGGATAAAAAGGTGCTCAGACGGGATATTTCTTATGACGGCGCTTTAAGGATCGTTCACGAACATTTTCAAAGCACCTATGCGGTGCCCTTCTCCTTCCAAAAGGAATTGATGGATGAGCTCCACGCCATGGGGCTGAAAACGGGGTTGATCACCAACGGAATAGCAGAATGTCAGCGAAAGAAGGTGGATCTTCTGGGGCTGACCCCGTTGCTGGATGAGATCATCCTGGCCGGGGATTTCCCGGTGCAAAAGCCCGATCCCTTTTTGTTCGAAGAAATGGCCCGTCGGATGCAGGCGGAGCCCGGCGAATTGCTCTACGTGGGGGATCATCCCATTAACGATTACTTAGGCTCCAAAAAAGTGGGCTATACCCCGGTGTTGGTGAAGCCTTCCGGGTTTATCACCATGCCGGAAGCATTTGATGCGGAATACGTTGTGGATAGCGTGGCGGAACTGCCTGAACTGATAAGGAGAAACCAATGGATATAAAAAGTGCGATTTTCGATATGGACGGCACCCTGGTAGATTCCCTGATCTTTTGGGGGGAATACTGGAAGGTGCTCAGCGATCGATACTTAAACGGCGCCCCCTTTGCCCCCGATGAAGAAACGGACAAAACCATCCGCACCACCACCCTGTGGGGGGCGGTTCAACTGCTTCACCAACGTTTTGGGCTGGATGAAACCGCCGAAGCTTTGATGGAATTTACCGAGGAATATATGGCCTGGTTTTATCGTAACCGAGTTAAGCCCAAAAAAGGGGTTCCGGAATTCTTAGAAGCCCTGAAGTCTCAAGGGGTCAAAATGTGCGTGGCTTCTGCCTCGGCGGTCCCCATGCTGGAGATCTGTCTGGAGACCTGTGGCCTTAGAGATTATTTCTCTGCCTTGCTTTCTTGCAAGGATTTCGGAAAAGGAAAGGATCAGCCGGATGTGTATCTGGCAGCTTTGGAGCATCTGGGAACCCCCAAGGAAGAAACCTATGTTTTTGAGGATTCCTATGTGGCCCTTTGCACCGCCCATAAGATCGGAATGAAAACCGTTGGGATCTATGATGCGTTCAATTATGATCAGGATAAAATGGCGGTCTTGGCCGAACATTATATTGCCGAGGGCGAAACTCTTTTGAAACTTTTGAAATCGTAAAAACGAAAGATAAACATTTTCGAATTGCTTTCGGAAATGTTTATCTTTTTTTATTTTTGTGCTTGTTTTTGGATGAAATGTATGGTAGAATTTCTGTAAAAGATGCAAACGGAGGTGCGCTATGTATCAAATTAAAAAAATGCGGGCAGACCACGTGGTGGATTTTGCCGCAGAAGAACTGAAAAAGTATTTAAGAATGATGATGCCGGAAACACCGGAGATTGAGATCATTTACGAACCCAACGCCAAAGACGGGTTCCGTTTGGGCTTGATGGAGGATTTCGGTCTGGATACGTCCGAAGCGGAAGACCTGCGCCTGGATGATATTTTGCATATTGATACCGATGAAAAGGGCGGTATTATTGCGGGCAGTAATCCCCGCAGTATCTTGATGGCGGTATACCGCTTCTTCCGTGAAAACGGCTGCCGCTGGTTGTATCCCGGTATCGACGGCGAATATATCCCCATGAAGGATATCGTTCCCGTGAAATATCATAAAATGGCAGATCAGCGTTTCCGCGGTGTTTGTAACGAGGGCGCCGAAAGCCAACAATGTATGATGGAAACCATCGACTTCAACCCCAAGGTGGGGATGAACGTCTATATGATCGAGTTCGATAATCCCTATACCTATTATAACAACTACTATAGCCACAGAGGCAACGAAATGAACCGTGCGCCCGAAGCGGTTTCCTACGATCAGGTTAAGCAGTGGAAGCGCTTTTGCGAGGTGGAGATAGCCAAGCGCGGCCTGCAGTTCCACGATATGGGCCACGGCTGGACCGCCGATCCTTACGGCTTTGATTCCACCGAGGGCTGGTCCGTTACCACCCAGGAGATCCCCGAAGAAAGCCGCCAGCACCTGGCGATGCTGAACGGTGTGCGGCAATTCCGCGGCGGTGTGCCTTTGAACACCAACCTGTGTATGTCCAACCCCCTGACCCGCACCATTATGGCCAAGGCCATTGCCGATTATGCCGAAAAGCATCAGAACGTGGATTTTCTGCACGTTTGGTTGGCAGACGGTTCTTGCAACCATTGCGAATGCGATGAATGCCGTAAGATGATCCCCACCGATTATTATATGATGATTATGAACGAGCTGGATGAGATGCTCACCGCACGGAATCTGGCTACCCGCATCGTCTTCATCTGCTACGTAGATACCCTGTGGGGCCCCGAAAAGATCTTCATCAAGAACCCCGATCGGTTCTCTCTGCTCTATGCGCCCATTACCCGTACCTACACCACCAGTATGAACGGTGACAGTGTGATCCCCCCTGCGCCCAAGTACGTACGGAACGCATGGGAACGCCCTGTTTCCGGTGAGGAAAATATCGCCCTTTTGAAAACCTGGAAGGAAAATTGGAAGGGCCCCTGCTTCAGCTATGAATACCACTTCTGGCTCCATCAGTATCGGGATCCCGGCGCTATGTATTTCAGCCGCCGGATCTACGACGATATCCGCGGCCTGAAGGCGCTGGGGATCGACGGCTACGTGGAGGATGGCTCCCAGAGAAGTTTCTTCCCCAACGGTCTGAATATGTATACTTACGCTATGGCGCTCTTTGATAACGATCTTTCTTATGAAGAGATCGTGGAAGACTTTATGAGCCACGCCTACGGCACCGATTGGAAGAAGGTTGCCGATTATATGCAAAAGATCTCCGATACCTTTGATTTCGCTTATGTGAGCGGCGAAAAGTCTGTGGATCTTTCCATCAGCAAGCATTACAATCCCGCCATGGCAGAGCAGCTGAAAAAGGTGGATGCTCTGGCAGAGGAAGGGCTGGCCTTGGCTAAGGCACATACCACCTATGCCTGCCGTCCCGAAGCGATCTCGTATCGGATGCTACGGTTCCACGCCGAATATTGTAAGGATCTGGCCAAGGCCCTTATCGCGATAGCGCAGGGCAAGAACGAGGAAGCAAGCAAGTTGTTCCTGGAGTTCCTGACCAATGCCGGTCGTCACGAGATCGAATTTGATGCCTATTATGATCAGAGAACCCTGTACCATTCCTTCAGAAAGTTTATGAATATTGATACCAAGTCCCTGATCGAAGGGGAGTAAAACCAACAAAAAGAGGCTATCCAACGGATAGCCTCTTTTTATCGGTAATCGGTGGGGGGACGGCCGGTGATGCGTTTGAAGGAAGTGCTGAAGTAGTTTTGATCCTTATACCCCAGCTGCAGGGCGGTTTCTTTGACCGAAAGCCCTTGACGCAAAAGTTCCATGGCACGTTGCATTTTGGTGCGGTTAAAGTATTCCATAACCCCAACCCCCGCATAGCGGGAAAAGGTTTTTTGCAGGTTGATCTCGCTCATTTGGCAAAGGGCCGCCAGTTGGGGAACCGTTAGGCGGCGGTGCAGATTTTGGTGGATGGTTTGCATAATGGCCCCATAATTTTGGGCGCTTTGGGAACGGTTTCGGGGCTGTTCCCGTTGGGAAAGTTGCAACAGTAACAACTCCAGTTGCTTGGTGAACAACAGGGGATCGGG
>JAZOXD010000279.1:0-4517 GCA_045659565.1 Eubacteriales bacterium
CGATGGCACCATTGATTTCGGCGACGTAGACGAAGTTGGCGGTGTTGAAGCCGAAGGCGATGAAGACGAAGAGGACGAAGTAGACTCCGGCGACGAAAAAGACAACGACGACAAAGACGACAAAGACGACAAAGACGACAAAAAGGACGATGACAAGAAGGAAGACGAACCTGTTCCCGATGACATCGACAAGATCAAAGAAGAATATACCGAAGAGTACAAATACGATCCTACCCGTAACCCCCTGGTGGCCGAGGCTAAAAAGCCCAACACCGGCGTGGTTCCTTCTTTTGATATTGACACCACCGGCTTTGTAAAGAACAATATCAAACTGAAGGACCTGAAGGGTAAATCCTTCACCCTGATCACCGCTATTATGTATGATACCTTCCAATACAAGGATGAAAAAGGTAAGCAACAAGGTGAATGGGAATGGTGGGATGCCCTGAAGAAGGAATACGGCTTACAGATCAAGTACATCAAATCCCGTTTCGACAAATCCGTTGCTCAGTCTCTGACCTATATGAACGCAGGTAAGGCTTTGGATATTATCCCCACCCACGTAGGTAGCTTCCCTGTAGTTCTGCAGTTGACCCAGCCCCTGGATCCCTACATCAACATGCAAAACCTGGGTAACTCCCCCGGGGTTGACGTTCGGGTTATGGAACAGACCAAGTGGGCAGGCAAATACCGCTGCATGAGCCCTATCGGCGCTGTTAACGTTTTGTGGTATAACCAATCTCTGGTAGAAGAATTCAACCTGCAGGATCCCCATAAGACCTGGCAGGAAGGCAAATGGAACTGGGATACCTATGCCAGCTTCCTGCGCTCTGTTCCCAAGACCACTTCCTCTGGTAAGAAGCTGTATGCTTACTTTACCTGCACCGGTGACGCTTACTATGGCTATGCTTTGGCCAACGGTTGCGGCCCCCTGGAAATTGACACCAAGGCTGATGTTCCCAAGTTGATCAACAACTGGACCGACGAACGTGTATTCGCCGCTTATACCGCATACAGCGACGTGCTGAAGAGCATTCAGTTGGGCGGTTCCTGGAACTCTATGTACACAAACGGTGACACCATGATGGGTGATACCCTGAACCTGATGAACGACTACGACAACTCCGAAAAGGAACTCTATTGCCACACCCACAAATATAACTGGGTACCTTATCCCAAGGGAACCGGCAAAGACGGTCGTGACGCTTGCTTCAGCTACGGTTACACCATGTTGCTGCCCAAGAAGATGAAGAATCAGGCCAACGCTCCCTACGTTGTTAAATTTATGGAACTGTGGGCTACCCGCTTCACCGAAGCCATCTTCGACTATCAGGCAACCACCAGCTACCTGAGCTTTGACTACGCTGCCCGTAAGGAATACTTCGAATTCGTTACCAAGAGCACCTACTTCGGTTTGCAGATGAACGCTGCATTCGACGGTCTGGGTGCAGACGGTAAGGCAATCTGGACCGCTATGCGCGGTGAAAAAGATCCTTCTATGAACTATCTTTCCGAAATGACCAAGGTTGCTAACCTGGTTGAAAGAGCTTGTGAATTCGTAGTTAAGTACGGTAACTAATCTCTTATATAAAAAGGTACGGTTGATTTTCAACCGTACCTTTTTTAATATCAGAAATCGGCATAAAACAGCCCCTCGGGAATTACTTTATTCCCGAGGGGCTGTTAATTGTTTTAGGGTTTACAGATTCTTTTCGATTTCACGCAGGAGGTCTCTGGCTTTGATGATATCCTCGATCTGCTTTTCGCCTTTGATCTCACGCTCGATGGTGAAGGGGCCGGTATAGCCGCAATCCTTCAACCGCTTCAACACCAGGGGGAAGTTTGCAAGGCCTTCGCCGGCAGCAACTTCCTTACCCAGATGTTTGCCATCGGTGGGATAAAAGCCGTCTTTAATATGGGTATCCATAATATATTGACCGAACATCAAAACGGAATCGGCGGCGTTGCCCTTACCATAGAGCATTACGTTGGCGGTATCGAAGTTGATACCCACGTTATCCAGGCCGATCTCCTCGATGGCACGGACTACGGTAACAGGGGGCTCCTGACCGGTTTCAAACAGGAACTTCTGGTTCCGTTCCTTCATCACCTTACAGATCTTCCGCAGGGAAGCCACAGTGCCGCGAAAATCGGGGTCGTAATAGTTTTCCGGCAGGAAGCCAACGTGGGTTGCAATTTGATCCACGTTGATCTTGGCAGCAAATTCAGAGCCCAGCAGTAATTCTTTTTCACGAATCATCCGATAAGCCGGGGGCACCAGGCCGTTCACCATGGGGCCGTAAGTAAAGTTCCATTCCACGGGGCCGGAATAACCGCACCAAAGGGTGCTTACGGTAATGCCGGTGGCTTCAACCGCTTCGTTGATCTTGGCCGCCCATTCATCTGTATAGAATTCAGGGTTCCAGATACTGATCTGGCAATGTTGCAGATCCAGTTCCTTAATTTCACGGAATTTTGCCATTAAGTCGGTATCTTGCGTCCGCAAGCCGATCATAACACCAATTTGCATAATTTTATACCTCCACAAATTTACCGCCGTTATCGGCGCTTTCAACAATTTTCTTGACCACGTCAACGGTCTTCATAGAGCTTTCCAGGGTATTGCGGGTGTTTTCGCGCTCGCCCAGGATGGTGGATGCGAAATACTCGATCTCTGCCGCCATATGATCCTTCTTTTTGAACTCCAGTTCAAAGGGCTCACCCTCGGCAGGATAAACGGTGATGACGCCTTTTTGCAGTACGACGGAAGCCTTTTCGAAGTTCACACGGTAGCCGGTGCTAAACTTCCAGCTATTGCTCATACCCCATTCTGCAATGGCAGAAACCATTTTGTCTTTATATACGAAATGGGTGCTGATGCTGGTACCTCTTACAACGGCATCAACGGACTGTGCAGAAACTGCATCCGGATCACCAAAAAGGAACCGGATCATATCCACGTCGTGAATATGAAGATCCATAGCCACACCGCCGCAGCGCTCATAATCATGATACCATCCGTCGAAGCCCCAGCGCGGGCAACTGCTCAAACGGTCAAAATGGGCGCTGTTCACCTTACCGTAGGTGCCTTCATCAATCATCTTTTTCAGTTCCAGATAGAAGGAATCAAACCGCAGGCACATCCCGATCATCAACTTCTTACCGCTTTCCTTAGCGGTCTCCAGCATCTTTTGGCATTCTGCCGCATTCAGCCCCATGGGCTTTTCGCATTGCACGTGATAGCCCCGCTTCAAAAGCTTGCAGGCATATTCACAATGGAGAAAGGTGGGCAGGCAGATATCTACGATATCCAGTTCCTCATTGGCCAACATTTCTTCCAAGTCGGTATAAGTATGATAAAGTTCCTTGGGGGAAACCGGAGTCTTATCGGCGCCGGTATTGATATTTACTGTTTTTTCAAACTGCTCCGGATCAATGTCGCAAAGAGCAACCAGCTCCACGGGAGCTCCTTCCCGCGCCAGGACTTCGTATCCCTTGCGGTGAGAGCGGGCAATGCCGCCAAAGCCTAAAATTCCAACTTTCAACATAGAAATATCCTCTTTCTTATTGAATTTTATGTACCTTTATGATACAATAACCATCGTCGGAAAGAAATATAAAATTGTTCACTCGTTATATAATTTTGTTCTCAACGGAGGGCGTTATGGCTTATCGGCATCAACATTCAGTTCCGCTTATTCGGATTTCTGATCTGATCACAATTCATTACTTAAACTTTTCATTAGATCACCGCAGCAAGGGGGAATCCCATAATTTTTGGGAGATGGTTTACGTGGATCAAGGAACGATCCATGCCAAAAATGCCGATTCGGATTGGGAACCCAAGGCGGGCGAGCTGCTTTTTCACGCACCAAATGTTTATCATATGGCCGAAAGCAACGGAAAAGATGAAAGCAATATTTTTATCATTTCGTTCACCTGTGATTCCCCTGCCATGGAAGTTTTTCGCGATCAAAAGTTCTTTCTTCCAAAGGAATTAAGAGGATTGATTGCACAAATTATGCAAGAAGCCACCACCACTTACACGGTCATTCGAGGCGGATTGATGCAAAATCCGGACGCCCCCGCCGGGGGCCCTCAATTGATCCGCCTCTACCTGGAGCAACTGCTGATTATGCTTTACCGCATGCTGACCCGCCGGGAGACCCCTTTGAATCCAAAGGAACTGCCCAACGAAATGATCCTTTACCTCAACCGTCACCTTTATGGTACCCTCTCCATTCCGGAACTTTGTGACGAACTGCACTACGGGAAAACCCACTTATCTAAAGTCTTTAAAGCCGCCACCGGCCAAAGTATCCTACAGTATTATAATAGCCTGAAGGTCCGCGAGGCCAAACGCTTGCTCCGTTTTCCGAAATATACGATTACGGAAATCGCCAACCTGCTCTGCTACGATACTCCCCAGTATTTTTCCAGGGTGTTCAAAAGCCACACGGGGCTGAGCCCCAAGGAATATCGGGAATCGGTGGGAAACTAATCGGGATGACGAAGCC
>JAZOXD010000280.1:0-9396 GCA_045659565.1 Eubacteriales bacterium
GGTTATTCCAAGCCCAGCGTATCCCGCGCTGTAGGTTTATTAAAAAAAGGTGGCTTTATTTCCGTAGAAGATGATGGCGGACTTTTGCTGACCGAAGCCGGAAAAGAGGTGGCCGAAAAGATATTTGAACGACACACCTTACTAACTCGCTTGTTAATTCAGATCGGCGTTGACGAAGAAACCGCCACGGCTGATGCCTGTAAGCTTGAACATGCCATCAGCGATAAATCCTTTGCTGCAATTAAAAATTATATCTCCGATTTGAAATAAATCAAACGCCGCACTTCAAGTGCGGCGTTTTAATATTTTATAATATAATGCAAACCAGGCCAACGCTTCCCTCGTTAATAATCTTCGAAAGAGTTTCCTGTAATTTAAAACGTGCATCATCCGGCATACGGGATAGCTTATTCTGCAGCCCTTCGTTTACAAGATCATAAACCGATTTACCAAAAATATTGGACTCCCAAAGCTTAGAAGGATCTTCTTCGAAATCCTGCAATAAGTAATGGATCAATTCTTCCGACTGTTTTTCACTTCCAACAATCGGGGATATCTCCGTTTGAATATTTGCTTGGATAATATGATATGAAGACGCTTCCGCGGCAAGTTTAACTCCGAAACGCCCTCCTTGTTTGAAAATCTGCGGTTCCCCTAACTTCATTTCTTCCACCGTAGGGAAAACGATACCATACCCCTTTGACTGCGCTTCCGCAAACGCATCTTTAATTTTCTCATAGGCCGCAGCAGAAGCAGAAAGATTCTTGATCAACGAAACCAATTCTCCGTCGTTTTCTATCTTCACACCCGCAGCATCCCCAAGAATCCGGTAATAAAGTTCTGAATTTAATTCAACCTTCAACTCGGCTTTTCCGCCGCCAAGGTCTATATCATTCACTTCACATCGAGTCATGTTTTGAGTATCCGCCAAATTTAAAGCCATTCGCTTTACAGAACGAACACGGTCAATTGACCCGGCAGACTTCAAAATATCGGAATAAACCTCTTTTTTAAGCCAATGATCGCATTCCAGCCCATCAATCCAACTGGGCAAATCGATCTCTATCTCCTTAATCGGAAATTCTTGCAAAACCATTTGTATGATTGCAATGATTTTAGGGCGGTCTAATTCCAGACAATTCACAGTTGCTACAGGAATATCATATTTCTTCATCATTTCTTCCTGCAGCGCCTTTGCGCTTTCGCTTTCCGGAAACATTGAATTGATCAACACCACAAAGGGCTTATTCATCTCTTTAAGTTCAGAGATGATCCGCTCCTCGGCTTCCACATAGTCATCACGAGGGATTTCACCAATACTTCCATCCGTGGTAATAACAAGTCCTATGGTTGAATGTTCGCAAATCACCTTATGCGTACCCATTTCCGCAGCATCCTGAAACGCCATTTTACTGTCGCTCCAAGGGGTTTCAACCATACGTTCTTGACCGTCTTCCATTTGACCGATTGCACCATCCACAACATAACCGACACAATCAATCAGTCGAACCTGAAAGCGAGTATGGTCTTCCATTTCGACTTCTACCGCCTCATCCGGAATAAACTTCGGCTCCGTTGTCATTATCGTTTTTCCAGCGGCGGATTGAGGAAGTTCATCTATCGCACGCTCCCGTTTATATTCATTCCGGATATTGGGGATCACTAAATTTTCCATAAATTTTTTTATAAAGGTCGATTTTCCGGTACGAACCGGACCAACAACCCCCACATAGATTGAACCACCGGTACGCTCGGCTATATCTTGGTATATACTCGTTTGGGTCATAACCATTCCTCCGTTTAGCATTATTCATCCTATCTTGGAACAATTTATGAAACAGAGCGCACAAATATGCAAAGGGTCGAAGAATAAATCTTCGACCCTTTATTTTTATTTTTTATAGATCTCTACCGATGCAGTAAAGATATTTTCGCCATCACGACGGATATATGCAATCTTTTTATCAGGGTTGGTGTTCACCCATTCATAGCGATAGAGGGTTTCCACCGTTCCATCGGGCAGTTTACCCAGAACGTCATCGGTAAAATAGGTTCCGTAATACCCGTTATGGCGGTAATACTTAGACTTTAAGGGTTCATTGTAGCGCCGTTTGCAAAAACCAATGGTACCGTCGAAGGTAAGTTCAACTTTTTCTTCGGTTCCGTCTTCATAGGCTACAACGTAGTTCCCTACGGTATCCAATTCTTCCCAGGCAACGTGGAAATGGGGCTTCAGACAGGTATGGCTAAAGATAACGCTATCCGCAAAAGCATCTACCGTTACTTGGGGCATTTCAACGCTTTCGCCTTGATAAACGGTTTGGGAAGGGCAATGCAAAGAAGGATATTCAACGTTGCCCAATTGCTCACGCAAGGCAGGAATCATATTACTGATTACGTGGTTATAAGAACGGCGTAAAGCTTCTTTATACGTATCGCTCCACAGCATTTCTGCGGTATAAAGGAAATCATAGATCTTTCCTTCTCTAGCCAATCTATATTCGTTGGTAGGAACCCAAGCCGAAACTTCACCGCCGAATACGCCATCCTTACGGATCCGTTTTTCGTAGCGCGGGAAATGGCTGGAATACATATTTCCATAGATCAAACGGAAATCTTTTTCCAAAAGTCCGTCCTCGATATCATCAGGGATATGGAAATACCAGATAAAGTCCATCATCACAATGTCTTTGGGAATCATATCAATAGCATCGCAAGTGCTATACTTAGGTCGGGTGATGGGATTAACCATATCGGACCAGATCATCATTTTCAAGCCCTTTTCCTTCAAATAGGCATGAATCTTATTCACGTCGCCCGCATACAGCTCAGCAGGATTTTTGGTTTTACATATCGGGCAAAGACCTATTGATTTCTCTTTGGTCAATCTGAACATATAGACCTCATCATGCCCCATATGCACGTATTCCTTAGGTTGGAACAATTCGATGATCTCGTCCATCAAGTCAAAGAGAATCTCATAGCTCTTTTCATTAGAGGGGCAATAGCAATGAGCATAAAATTCACTGGGAGGAACGTCGTCAAAACGTTCATCCGTTTTATCCGTTTTAACCTTCTCGGGACGTTCTGCGATCTCGGGGTGGGCAATGGTCATAAATTGCACGTGAGCCAGGCTTTGTACTTCGGGAATGATCTCAATACCGAAGCGGCGGGTATATGCAAGAAGCTCACGAACGGATTCTTTGCTCACAGTCTTCCCTTCACCAACACCACGGTGCGGGAAGGGCGGCCAAATTCCTTTATCACCCTTTTCAACGCCATCTTCAAACGCTTGGTTAATTTCGGGGTGGGAATCATATTGCATAGCCCCCGCCAATTCCATGATAATATAGTTATAACCCATGGGGGAAAGAACGTATTTCACCAAGCGGCAGAAGAAAGGAACCTGATCTTCTGCGGGGATATACAGATGTACCCCGCGGAAAGGCATAAAGGGCTGATCTTTGATGGAGATAACAGGCAATTTATTGTCTTTTATCAATTTAATCAAGGTTTCAACCCCTTGCACAAACCCACGAAGATCGGAAGCGTAGATCTGCACGGTGTCTTTCACGACAAGGCTATAGCCATTTGCGGGAATAGAGGCATCTTCTTTCAACAGAATGTGGCCGCAAGAAGCAAGTTCCAAAGAAAGACCCGTCGTTTCATTCCATTTTTCCAACAGAACTTCTGCGGCGGAAGCGGCAACTTCAGCGCACACCTCTACTTTTTTAAGCGTTTCGCAAAGCAGTTCCCCTTCCCCATTCTCAACAGAATAGGGCGTAGGATACAAGGGCTTTTCTTCCAGCTGACCGCCGTAAATATTAACGGCGTCAATATTGATATTGGCAAAATAGGCATAAAAGCGCAGAATCAGTTTTTCGGGATAGTTCCCCACCACGAACAGCAGTTCTTTTTCGGCAATGGGATGATCGGTTTCACCCCGATATTCCTTCAGCACTTTCCCGCTGTGCGCATCAATCAATTCGATGCGTTCCACGTCGCTTTTTTCACCCAAACGTAATGCAATGCTATCTACAAACACCTTCTCACTGAAGGTAAACACCATATCCGCAGGTTCGTTCAAAAATACGTTCCAATCGAAGCACAGGGTTTCACCCGCAAGAGGGTTACCGATAATATTTATAGACGTGCCGTCTATTTTTTGATAAGTCAGTTTCGTTTTGTCATTGATTAATCCTAAATACATTTAAACCACCCACACATCTCCGTCTTTATTATTTCCATAGAGTTTAACACCGAGTTCCCGCATCCAGCACCGTACAATTAAGGTTTTAAAATGCCCCTTATTATAACCGCTGTTATGATAGTTATTAGTCCAAAGCCAATCGGGGGTGGGCCAAAGGCAAACCTCCGGAGCAATCAATCGGTACGTTGACTTATTCACACCGTTTTGACCGTGATGAGCCATCTGAACGATATCGGACTTTAATTCCGCACCGTACATTTTTTCTAATTTTGCACCGCTGATCCACCCAAGATCCCCCAAAAACAAAGCGGTTTTCCCATTTGGGAATTCAATACGAATCACAATGGATGTATCGTTAATGGGGTTTTCATCCCCCACCTCCAGATAATCGGTGCAATCCTTCAAAATATGAATTTTAAGGCCATCCACCTCATAACAATCACCGATTTTGGGGGTAAGAGCAGAGCCCGTATAACCCTTTTCCCAGTCTTCAAACTGTTCTATATAAGGTGCATCGCTCGGATCGGCAGTTTTTAACCACTCATAGGGCGGAAATTGATAACAAAGTTTTTTGACCGGCAGTTGCTTTGCAAACTCGTACATTCCGTCAAAATGGTCGCAATGAGCGTGCGTTAAAAACAAAATTTCTGCTTCTACACATCCGTTTTCACGAATGCGATCAACCATATATTGTGCATTCGCTTCACGTCCCACGTCGATCACAATCGCTTTATGATTGGGGGTAAACACCACGTAAGCCATCATTTGGCGGTGTGTAAGATTGGGAATCTGCAAAATCTTATAGCCTTCTAAGCCATATTCAATTGTTTTCATACAATCACCATTTTGTATCCCACCGAGTTTGATAACCGCGGTTCATTTCCGGTAGCCCTTTCTTTTTCGGTTTTGAATTATTTTGTTTCTTTAACAAAAATTCGTCAAATTCCGTCGGATCAAAAGGCAGGTCAACAGGAGCGTTCTTCCAAGAGGAAAGATAAGCCGCATTAGAAATCATCAATTCGTTGATCCCCTCTTCACCGGGAGAAATAAGGGGTTCGCCTTTTAAAATACGATTGGAAAAATTTTGCAAAATGCCTTGATGCCCGGGAATCTTTCCTTCAAAAGAAAATTCAGAAAACTCGGGTTCTTCCTTAACAGACATTTTACTTTTGCTCACACACAATTCACGTTCGGAGATGGGCAATTTCCAATATTTCAGCGTTTTATTTTCAAGAACAATCTTGCCCAACGTTCCCGAAATTTCCAGGCGGTTAGTGCCGGGGTATTCCCCTGTCGTGGTTATAAAAGTACCTGTAGCGCCATTGGCATAACGGGCAAAAATGGTAACGTCGTCTTCCACCTCTATACGGTGGTATTTCCCTTCGTCGCAAAAGGCGGTGATCTGAACGGGCATCCCGCAGATCCATTGCCAAAGATCCAGGTTATGGGGAGCCTGATTTAACAGAACTCCCCCGCCCTCACCCTGCCAGGTGGCGCGCCAACTGCCTGAATCGTAATAACCCTGGGTGCGATACCAATTGGTAATAATCCACACAGAACGTTTTAATTCCCCCAATGCACCGCTTTGCACCAGTTCCCTTGCTTTTTGAAACAAGGGGTTGGTGCGTTGATTGAACATTAAGGCAAAAACTGTTTTGGCATTTTTTGCCGCTTCATTCAGTTTCAATGCCTTGGAACAGGTAATGTCCACGGGCTTTTCCACCATTACGTGTTTTTGGGCCTTTAACGCGGCTATGGCAATATCGGCATGCAAGGGATGAGGCACCGCAACGATAACCGCATCAATTTCGGAACAATCCATCACTTCCCGCCAATTTTCGAAATAAAGTATGTCCCCATAAATCGAGCGGGCAAGTTCCAGACGTTCGGCATCGTGATCGCACACCGCCGCCAAGATCAACCCCTCCACTTTACCGTCGAAGAGTGTAGAAGCGTGGGCAGACCCCATATTCCCAAAGCCAATCACGGCAGTTTTAATTGCCTTCATTGAAAAATCCTCCGATTAATAAGAACCCTCTGTGTCGGCAACAACACCCACTGCTTCTTCTTTTCTGCGGGAGGTTTTTACACGTTTCATCAACTCTTCATAGTAAAGATCGTCATCGAAGGGCAATTCAACGGGCTTGCCGGTAAAGGCAGAAAGATGCATCGCATTGGAAAGAGTCAAACCGTTGATCCCTTCTTCACCGTCGGCCAGTAAAGGAGTACCTTCCAGGATCCGTTTTGCAAAAGCATTCAATACGCCGGGATGCTTGGAACCGGAATCTTCAAAATCAATTTCTTCCGTAGTAACCTCGGGTTTTGCAAAAGAAGTTTCACCCTTAAACTCATTTAAGCCCACATTCAGGCGGGTGATGGTCAATTTCTTTTCTTCCGCAATAATACGTCCCTTTTCACAGGTCACCTCAAAACGGTTGGTACCGGGGCAATCGGCGGTAGTGGTTACGAAAACGCCAACTGCGCCGTTGGGATATTCCACGTAAGCAGTCACATCGTCTTCCACTTCAATATCGTGCCATTTACCAAAATGCATTTTTACGTCAACCTTATTGGGCATGCCGCAGATCCATTGCCAGAGATCCAAATTATGGGGGCATTGATTCAGAAGAACGCCGCCGCCTTCGCCGCTCCAGGTAGCTCTCCAGGCACCGCTATCATAATATTGCTGAGAGCGGAACCAGTTGGTAATGATCCAGTTGGTTCTGCGAATAGCACCCAATTCACCACTCTGGATCAATTCACGCATTTTAATGTACATCGGGTTGGTTCTTTGGTTGAACATCATCCCGAAAACAACGTCGCTCTTTTTAGCGGCTTCGTTCATTTCTTTTACCTGTTTGGTGTAAACACCCGCGGGTTTTTCCACCATTACGTGAATATGGCGCTTAAAGCATTCCATTGCATAACGGGGGTGGTCATAGTGAGGAACGGCCACCAGGCAAGCATCCAGTAAACCGCTATCCAGCATTTCTTCGGCAGACTTAAAGCGTTTTACCTGGGGATAGGTTTCCTCCATCCAAGCCAGGCGGTCTTCCTTCAGATCAGCAACAGCAACCAACTCTAAATCCGGGCATTTGCCTTCCATAATGTTCTTGCTATGGCTGGTCCCCATATTACCGATACCGATAATACCAATCTTAATCTTACTCATTATTCAATCCTCCTTAATCAATAGCCTAACTTTTTGGCATAATTCAAACTGCGTGCCAAACACTCGAAGGGATCCTGATCGTAGCAATGATCCTGCTCAATAAATGCATATTTGCATCCGGCTTTATCCAACGCGGCAAAGATACCGGGATAATTCATATTCCCATCGCCGATGGGGGCCATTTTCGCGGTTTTACTATCTTCCTCAAGGATCTGGTCCTTTACGTGAATATAATCCAATCGTCCGGCTAATTTATCGATCCATTGATAAACATCAGCACCGCCCTGATGCACCCAATATGTATCTAAGGTAATGCCCATAAGAGAAGCATCGTAATGACTGATAATCCGGTCCATCAGTCGCTGGCCATCCACCATATTAAATTCAAAAGCATGGTTATGATAATTGAACTTTTTGCCGGCGGCATTGATCTTTAAGATGGCTTCGTTCAAAGAACGCATAAATTCATCGATTGCCGCTCCGCTGGCACGCGCTTCTTTAGGCACGGAGCCTAAACCGATACAATCGCAGCCAAGGATATCATGTTCACGAATCAAAGCATCTGTATCGTTGATAATGCGATCAACGGGATTATGTGTGATGGCAATCTGAATGCCGAGGCGATCGCAAGTTTCCCGCAGGAGTTTATGATCCATAGGGCCGCAACCGGAATAATGAACGGCATCATAACCGATCTCAGCAAGTTTTTCCAGGGATTTGATGGTGTCTTCCGGAGTTTTGCAAAACTCACGAATGGTATACATCTGTGCGCCGATTTTCATTTTAAAGTTCTCCTTTTTATAAAATATTTTTTAATGCTTCACAAGCGGCATCAAAGGCCGCATCATTGCTGGGATATACGAATTTGCCCACCACGCTGGCATCGTCCTCATTTTCCAAGGCTTTCAAGCCGTCGAATACTGCCAGGTGGGGTTCCAAGGTCAGACACTCCCCGCCGATTTCACGATAGTTTTTCAGCAATTGCGGAACGTTCCCGGCCCCTTTACCTGCAGGAACCACGTTACCATCGGGCAAGGCATCCTTAATATGCATGTACTTCACGTAAGGCTTCAGAAGTTCCCAGGCTTCCAGGGTATCCTGGCCGCACTGAACAAAGTTAGCGGGATCAAACACCGCTTTAATCTGAGGCAGAGCCTTATGGATCTCAACACAGCGGCGGGCAATATCCCCATAGATCCCTTTTTCGTTTTCGTGGCAAAGGGTTACGGAACTACCTTTTGCGATATCCACAAATCGGGACATTTGCTCCAAAGAATAGCCTTTATATTCATCAAAATCACTTCCCTTGGGGGGATAGAAGGAAAACAAACGAATATTTTCAGCATCCATAATATGAGCAATTTCAAGGGTATGTTTGAATTCATCCATATGAGCTTCCAGATCACCCTCGGGCTTCAGTTTACCGATAGGAGAACCAATGGACCAAACGATCAGACCGTTATCATCCATCTTTTTCTTTACTTCGGCAGCCTTTTCCAAGCTGATCTTTGCAACGTTTACCTGATCCACGTTACGCACTTCAAGCCCCTGAAGGCCATTACGTTTCATTGCCAGGATTTGTTGGTCAATCATTGGGCTGGCTTCATCGGCAAAAGCAAAAATCTTCATAGTTACACCTCATAATATAATTGTATTTTTATTATAGCAGGGATATATTTAAACTCAATAGCAAATAAATACTATTTTTCATTGCAATTCTAACCAAAACATAATATAATGGAACCGAGGTGAGTAAAATGACCGATGAAACCATTTACATAAGACGTTCTGTTAAAGAAAAGCCCCAGCAATATTCTTATTGGATGCACACCCACAAGAGCAATGAAATCCTGTTCATATTGTCCGGGGATGCAGACTATATGGTGGAAGGAACCCGATACCATCTTCAACGCGGGGATCTGATCTTAATGCGGGTTGGGGAATCACACCATCTCGTTTTGCGGTCCGATGCCCGTTACGAGCGTTACGTTTTAAATTTTGACCCCGAGATCGT
>JAZOXD010000281.1:0-4117 GCA_045659565.1 Eubacteriales bacterium
GAAGCATCGGTAATGATACCCAGTTCCTTGGCGATGGCAACAGCGGTGTCCTTATGGTCACCGGTGATCATCACGGGACGGATACCCGCGGCACGGCACTCTTCAATCGCTGCCTTGACCTCGGGGCGAACCGGGTCGATCATACCCGCAAGACCTACAAAGCAAAGGTCGGTTTCCAAAAATTCGGGGGTGTTCTCTGCAGGCTTTTCCTTCCAGATTCGCTTAGCGCAAGCCAGCACTCGCAGAGCCTTGTCGGCCATAGCCTTATTGTCAGCCATAATAGCCTGACGCTTTTCCTGGGTCATGGGCTTTACTTCGCCGTTTTCCTCGTAGTAAGCGCACCGGGCCAGGACCACATCGGGACCGCCCTTGGTATACTGCAGGAAACCGTCGCCGGCAACGTGGATGGTAGACATCATCTTTCTGCCGGAATCGAAGGGCGCTTCATCCACACGGGGAGTTGCCGCCTCCAGATCCTGCTTCTTCAGGCCCAGCTTGCAGGCAAAGTTCACCAGAGCGCACTCTGTGGGTTCGCCTTCGGCCTGATCGTTTTCATTGAGGTTTGCGTCAGAACAGAGGGCCATAGCAATGGCAACCGCCTTTTCGTCACCGGCAGTTTCCACCACAGTCATCTTGTTCTGGGTCAGGGTACCGGTCTTACCGGAGCAGATCACCTGGGTGCAGCCCAGGGTCTCCACTGCAGTGAGCCGACGGATCACGGCATTACGCTTACTCATATTGGTAACGCCGATGGAAAGCACCACGGTGACCACCGTGGCAAGGCCTTCGGGAATGGCCGCTACCGCCAGGGAAACGGCAACCATAAAGGTCTCCAAAATTCCGCCGATGGAGAAATCCTTCCGCATCAGCAGATTAAATGCAAAAATGAACACGCAGATGCCCAGCACCAGCCAGCTGAGGGTCTTGCCCAGCTGATCCAGCTTTCTCTGCAAGGGAGTCTGCTCATCGGCAGTCTCTGCCAGGGCGCCGGCGATCTTACCCATTTCGGTATCCATCCCGGTGCCGGTGATCACGGCCTTGCCTCGGCCGTAAACAACAGTGGAACCCATATAGCACATATTCTTGCGGTCGCCCAGGGGTACATCCTCCTGACCTTCCGCCAAACCAAGAACATCCAGCGCCTTGTTAACCGGCACTGATTCACCGGTCAGGGCGGCTTCTTCAATCTTCAGGGAAGCGTTTTCGATAATGCGTCCGTCTGCCGGAACTGCATCGCCGGCTTCCAAAACCACCACATCGCCGGGCACCAGTTCGCCGGAATGAAGAACGATCTGCTTGCCGTCCCGGATCACCTTACAGGTGGCGGCGGTCATGGTCTGCAACGCTTCAATGGCGGCTTCTGCCTTGCTTTCCTGGATCACGCCCAGAATAGCGTTCAGCAAAACAACGGTCATAATGATAATAACCTCTGCCCATTCGCTCTCGCCGGAAAGCATCCCGGTCAAGGCAGAAACAGCGGCGGCTACCATCAGAATGATCAGCATCGGATCCTTCAACTGGGTCAGGAACCGCTGCAGCAGGGTGGGCTTTTCGCCCTCCTTCAGCTTGTTGGGACCGTATTTTTCCAGCCGGGCTTTGGCTTCCTCGGCAGAAAGACCCTCGGCGCTTGTTCCCAGATCCTTCAGGACCTCGTCCATGGGTTGAATGTAAATCTTTTTCATTTCAGGTTCTCCTGTTTTCTTCTAAAATGTAGTAATGTTTATTATATCCTATTAGATTTATAATCGCAAGGGATTTTCAAAAAATCCATTCATATGACATTTATAAATCGTTTTTTTGCACCGTTGACTTTTTTAAAAAAATCATATATAATGGATGAGCATGTTGCAAAAGTCTTGTTGAACAAGTTAATGTCAACAAAAAAGACAGCAAGCGCGGCGCATATCTTATATTTGTTTTTTATTAATAAGCGGGCGTGGTGGAATGGCAGACACGCCAGATTTAGGATCTGGTGTCCCCGACGTGCAGGTTCAAGTCCTGTCGCCCGCACCAAAGCATTCAAACCCGAACGTTTTACCAATCGGTAAAACGTTCGGGTTTGTTATTATCTTAAAAGACGTTCAATCACTTTTGTTTGTGGCAGTACAGCGTTCATCGCTCTGTGCTGCCATTTTTCGTTTCAAAGAATTTCGCACATGAACGGCGATTTGAAAAAACGATTTGTCTGGATTACCGTTAGTAAGGAAAACACAAAAATTCTTCTTTTTTATTATTTTAAAGAATGCGAACGTGGCGGCTTAATACTTCGGATTAAATTTTAGCAATGATTTTTTCAGCAGATACATCGGCGGTGTCGGTGTTTTTGGAGTCCAGCACACCGCTTTCAGTGACAAATACAACAGCATCTTCTGACACTGCTAAGTGATGCCGGGTGGAAGCCTTTACGGTGTAAGCGGTGTTTTTCAAAAGCGGGGTTACTTCACATTCTTCGCCAATGTTCTCTCTCGTGAGCAGGGTGGCAGAGCCATCCAAATTGTCTTGGCATATACATTTTTTGATCTGCGTTTGAGCCTATCGTCATCAATTCCGTATCCTTCCAAGTTGACTTTTTTTGAAAAATTAGGTAAACTATATACTGGCGAAAAATCGGTGCTTTGCGCCGTTACCAAGATACAGGAGGCTGTTATGCGCAAAACAAAAATCGTATGTACCCTCGGTCCCGCCAGCGAGACCGAGGAAGTTTTAATCGGGCTGTGCCGCGCGGGGATGAACGTGGCGCGGATGAATTTTTCCCACGGCACCCACGAAGATCACCAACGGCGGATCGACCTGGTGAAAAAGGTGCGGGAAGATCTGGGTTTGCCCATTGCCATTATGTTGGATACCAAGGGCCCCGAATACCGAATCAAGACCTTTAAAAATCATAAAATCATCTTAAAGGAAGGGGATCCCTTCACCTTCACCGCCCAAGAGATTGAAGGGGATGAAACCCGTGTATCCGTCAGCTACGCCAACCTGCCCAATGAACTTTCCCCGGGGGATTCCATTCTGTTGAACAATGGTCTTCTGACCTTTTGCGTAGAATCTATTGAAGGAACCGAGATCCGTTGCCGTGTTGTTAACGGCGGGGAACTTTCCGACCGCAAGAGTATGAGCTTCCCCGGGAAGGTGATGCGCCAGACCTACCTTTCGGAACAGGATAAAAAGGATATTGCCTTTGGGGTGAAAAACGGGGTGGATTATATCGCCTGTTCCTTCGTTTCCGAAGAGCAGGATCTCTTGGATATCCACGCCTACCTGAATGAACTGGGGGCAGAAGGGATTGAACTGATCGCCAAAATCGAAAACCAATCGGGCTTCGATCATATTGAAGAGATTTGCAGGGTGTGCGATGGGATTATGGTCGCCCGTGGAGATATGGGGGTAGAAATCCCCTTTGAGCAACTTCCCGCCATCCAGAAAAAACTGATCACCAAATGCCGTCTGCTGGGTAAACGGGTGATTACCGCCACAGAAATGCTGGAATCAATGATCACCAACCCCCGCCCCACCCGTGCAGAAATTTCCGACGTGGCCAATGCGGTGTATGACGGCACCAGCGCCATTATGCTCTCGGGCGAAACCGCCGCGGGGAAATACCCTGTGGAGGCGGTAAAGACTATGGCGAAAATTGCCGAAACCACCGAAGGGAATATTCATTACAGCAAACGCTTCCATAACGCCGTGTTCCAGATTCGCAATGCGGTAGACGCCATCTCCCATTCTACTTGCGGAATGGCTATCGACCTGGAAGCCAAGGCCATCGTGGCCTGCTCCCTTTCGGGGCAAACCGCCCGAATGGTTTCCCGCTTCCGCCCGCCCGTGCCTATTTTGGGCCTGACCACCGACGAACGGACCTGGCGCCGATTGGCTCTTTCCTGGGGTGTTATTCCCGCAATGTGCGAAAAATTCACCTCTACCGACGTGCTTTTTTACACCGCCAAAAAGATTGCGGAACAAAAACTTCACTTGGAGGCAGGGGATAAGATCGTTATTACCGGCGGCGATACCAGTGGCACCACAGGGAACACCAACCTGATTAAGATCGAAAGTATGTAAAATAAAAATGCGGCCTGTGGCCGCATTTTTTAAGTCGGAGGCCAAGCGGGCTTAGGAA
>JAZOXD010000282.1:0-6182 GCA_045659565.1 Eubacteriales bacterium
CACCGGTACTCTCCGCCAGTTCCGGGGATTCACTTTTATCACGCTATCCGAAAGATAGGGATCCACCATAATTTTAAATCCGTTTTTTTCAAAAAGCAGGCCTGCCTGTCCTAACCAAGTAATTTTCATCGTTTGATCTCCCTATATTCAGTATTATCCTTGCATGTATTGCTGTTTTCTACGATTAGCACCTGGGCATCCTTGCTGACCCAGGTGTGGTGCCAGGTTCCCTTGGTCACGTTATAGATCTTATGGGGCTCCATCACCACTTCTTCGGCATCCTCGCCGATAAAAAGGCCACCCTCACCCTTCAACAAAACAAAAACTTCATCAGTCAGCATGTGGCGTTCCACCCGTTGCAGCTTGTTGCGGTCAAACCGCTCTGCATAGTTAATGTAAGCCACCCGCCAACTTTCAAAATCCAGTTTGGCTTTGTAGCCCTCTTCCTCGTGGGTGTAAATATCTAATCCCTTCATTTATTTCCCTCCATTGACATTTTGTTGTATTCATTTTATAATAAATTTTATCGAATATCAATCATAATCCTGCTTATTTTATTTGAAATTTTATTATTTTTGAGGTTTTTATGAAAATTACTCTGCCCGAGATTGTCGCCGTTGGCCTTTATGATTCCCGCATTGCGGTAAAGGGGCGCACCGTTACCCGCCCCCGTAAAACAACCATGTTCGAACTGGAACTCCCCTTGGGGGAAGGGGGCGTTTCCTATATCAATCAGCATAAAAGGGAAATTGATCCCGCAGGGATCATCTGCGCCAAACCGGGTCAAAGCCGCTATACCAAACTGCCTTATCGCTGTTACTATATTCATATGATCCTGCGGGAAGGCCCCCTTTACGATTACCTTCTGGAACTGCCCGATTACATATATACCAACGAACACGATTACTATGAAACCCTGTTCCGCCGCCTGCTTCTGTGGTACGAAACAGGGCTGGAAACCGATGAACTGGCTGTTCAGAGCATCTTGTTGGAACTGATCCATTCCCTGGTGATCAACGCCCGTAAACGAAGTTACTATGATAAA
The DNA here is from genome assembly GCA_045659565.1 of Eubacteriales bacterium. Lineage (GTDB taxonomy): Bacteria > Bacillota > Clostridia > Oscillospirales > QAKW01 > QAKW01. The sequence goes on from JAZOXD010000282.1 coordinate 1,046, forward strand.
GTGAAACATAGCCACGACGAAATGATCGCCAATGTGATCGGCTATATCAAAGAAAACCTCACGGCCGATCTTTCCCTGAAAGCCCTGGCGGAATACGCAGGCTTCAGCCCCGCCCATTTCCACCATTGCTTCAAGGCCTCCACGGGCCAGACTCTGCGGAATTTTGTGGAGGAACAGCGTATTAAAAAAGCCGCCAACTTGCTCACCACCACCCAATACACCCTTACGGAAATCGCCTATGAGTGCGGCTTCTCCTCCCAATCTTATTTCAGTTATGCCTTTAAGCGAAAAATGAAAAGCACCCCTCGGGAATATGCCCGAGAGATGCTGAAGCGCTATTCGGTTTAAAGAACCTGCAGGTTTTTGTTGAAAACGGTAAAACAGGCGTCATACCCGGGGGCAATCGCTCCCTTGTGGGTCAGCCCCATTACCTTGGCGGGGGTGGCGGTCATCATATACACCACGTCTGCCAGGGGTAATCCTGCGTTTACGCAACTTTGCAACAGCCGTTCCGTGGTGGCAATGCTTCCCGCAAAGGCGGTGCGATCCGCCAGTTTAGCTACGCCGTCTTCCACTACGTAGGGAATCTTGCCGTTGTAGCTCGGGTTCCCCGCGTGGGGGTCGCACCCACCAAAGCGGATGGCATCGGTGATGATGCAAAGGCGCTCCGGCCCCATAATCTTAAAGATCATCTGCAACAGGGCAGGGGGCAGATGGCAACCGTCCCCAATGATCTCCGCAATAATATTATCGTTCAAAAAGGCGGTTTCAATAATGCCCAATTGTCGGAACCCGTCTTTTCGGGTGATGGTGGAGGTGCAGGAGTATAAATGGGTCACCAATCGGTTGCCCCCTTCCAATGCCCGCAACATATCTTCAAAAATCGCCGCAGAATGGGCGGTGGAAGCAACAACGCCCTTCGCCCTCAAAAAGTCCAAAAACTTGTTTTGGGGGTCGTTTTCGGGGGCATAGTCCCATCTTGCAATTAAATTACCAAACCGCTCGTAAAGGGCGGTATATTCTTTTTCATCCGGCATCCGCACGATCCCGGGGTCCTGGGCCCCGCACATATCGGGTGAAAGATAGGGCCCTTCCAGATGGGCGCCGGGCACCTCTAAAGGCAGATCCTTCTTTACGGCCTCCAGGGCCTCCAGGGCCTTCACCATGGTATCGTAATCCGTGGCGGAAATGGTGGGGTATAATACTCGGGTGCCCCCTTTGGCGTGTAACGCACAAGCCTTGCGGATGGCTTCCTCCGTGCCGTCGATAAATACGGCGCCGACGCCTCCGTGGCAATGCAGATCAATGAAGCCCGGGGCAATATAAGCCCCTTCCAAATCAATGATCTCCGCCCCTTGGGGGGCATCGTGGGTTATTTCCAGGATTTTTCCATTTTCCACCAAAATTCCTTGGTTTTCAATAAAGCGGCCGTGGGTGATGATGGTTCCGTTCTGATAAAAGGTTTTCATAATAAAATTTCCTTCTTGGTTCGATAGGATTCTTCGATGGCGTGCATGATTTTAACGGGGCGGAGCATGGTTTCGTGGTCTTCCGGCTCGATCCCACTTTGGATCATTTCAAAGAATTCCCGCACTTCGTGGTTATAGATATAGCCGACGGAGCCAACGGTGCAGGCATCCACGCATCGATCCTTGCTGAAAGCCCGAACCATATAATCCGTGGTGTCGCAATAATTGGCGGTCACGTGGAAATCTCCGTAATTGAAGATCACGGAAACCAGATTCTTTTCTTTATCGGAGCAATAGGCCAGAACCGATTGGATGTGGGGGCCAAAAACGGTGGTGGTCATCTCCACCAGGTGATCCGCATAGAAGTAAAAGCCGGCATAGGGATTCACCATCTTGATAGGTGCCGCCACGTGGCCGCCTATAATTTCGTTTTTTGCGCAAAACCGCTTGGCGGTTCCCAATTCATCCAAAAACTTGATGCCGCTTCCGCCGCAGATCAAAGCACCGTTTTCCTCGGCGGTTTTGATCAGTTCTTCCGCCTTGGCAAGATCAACGGTTAAGGGCTTATCCAAAAAGGCGGGGATCCCGGCCTTGAGATAGGGCAGGGCGTGGTCGTAATGATGATCCCCGTGGCGGGCGGTGCAGATCACCGCATCCACCTTTCCCAAAAATTCGTGGGGATCCTTGGCAACGTAGTTGGTTTAGCCGGCATCCAGGATCTTCTGATTGGCCTGGTCATCATAACCGTAAATACCAACGATCTCAACATCTTTATAAACAGGGTTGGTGCAGAGGATCTTGGCAAAAGCCATGGCGTGGGAATTTTCGGTGCCTAATATTGCAACTTTCATATTCGTTCTCCTTAGTCCATCAAAGTCAGGGGATTTTGCGCCCGGATTTCGTCAATCAACCGCAGCTGACGCAGAACCTGAGCGGGGGTGATCTCCATCGGGCGGTTCTCGGTCAGGCGGTAATAGATCATATCGTAATAATCTGCAACGGCGGTGTCAAAGGCCGAACCCTGCAACGATATGGTTACTTCCTTCCAGTTCAAAGTCTCCTTGCAATAATCAGGGGTGCCGTCTTCTTTGCAAAGGGGCGCCAGATCCTGGGGCTTTTTGGGGTTTTCGGAAGGATCAAAATATTTGATTTTGATTTCCTTCGTGGTAGCGCTGAGACATCCGTTACTGCAGGAAATGCGATAGGTGTACGGAATAAAACTGTCACAGCTTGAAATTTCAACGTCAATTAAGGGTTTGCCGGGGCAATCTAAAATGATCTTGGCATAATCCTCGGCATCCCCGGAGGTGTTTACGGTGGCCAAGCGGGAGGTTACCCGAATGTTCTCGTCAAAATCCAACAGATCCAGCGCCTGATCCAAAGGATGAGGGCCGGTATTGCGCACGTTTCCTCCGCCGTAGGCTAAGGATGTCTGCCAGTCCCAACGGCGGGCGTAGCCGGAAAAGCTGATGGCGATCTGAACCGGCTTTCCTAAAAGGCCACTGTCCAGAATCTCCCGAATCTTTCGGTAATAGGGGGCAAAACGGGATTGCTGGAAGATATTCAACATCTTCCCGCTTTTTTCGGCGGCAAGAACTGCCCGTGCACCTTCTTCATAATTGGGGGCAAAGGGCTTTTCGCAAACCACGTTAAAGCCGTGCTCTAACAGATCTTTGGTAATGGACGCATGCTGATGGGAAAAACTGCTGTTGACCACCAAATCAATATCATCACGGGTCAGCAATTCCTTATAGTCAGCGTAAACGTCACAGCCAAATTCTTCTTTTGCCCGCTCCCGCCGTTCCGGCAGTGCATCCACAATCGCAACGACATCATATTTGGTATTGGCTTCGCTTCGGAAGAATTTTCCGTGAATGTCCCGGCCGCTTCGACCTTGGCCGATAATGGCAATCTTCAACTTTTTCATTTTAATGCTTCCTTTCTTGCTTCTTTGATCAAATTTAATAGCTGCTCCATACTCTCGGTAGAGGCCTCGTAGGCACCGTCGGAAAAAGCCTGACCGCCGGGCTGTTTCAATTGTTCATCGGTCAATTCTGTCTTCTTGCGGTAATGGGTCTCCAGCATCAGACCACCGGTATAGCCATCGGTAAAGAGTTGTTTCAGTAAGCCGGCATAATCCACCGTTCCTTCACCGATTTTCAGGCAGCAGGCCTTGTCCTTTCGGATGGCGCTGTCCTTTGCGTGGATATGGGCGATTTTGGGCTTTAAAGCCTCGTAAGCATCGGGGTAGGGAATATCGGTAGGATCAGCGTGGGGACCGTTGCCGGGGTCGTAAAGGGCTTTTATACAAGGGTCGTTGATGGCGGCTACCAATTCCGCCAATTTCTGCGCTGTGCAGGAATGAACCTTGGGGTCATATTCTACCACTAATGTGATTCCGTATTTTCGGCAGATTTCGATGATCGGTTGGAATTTTTCGGCTCGCGCCTCTAAAGATGCACCACAAGCCCAGAAATCGAATCCGCGGATCAGCTTTGCCCCCAGCTCCTTTGCTTGGGCCGCCAATCGCTTAAAAGATTGAATATGGTTTTGAACGGCATCCGCATCATCAAAGTCACATTTGAACAAGGGGGAAGAAACTGCAACGATGTGCAATCCCTTTTCGCGACAGATCGCCTTGATCTCAGCGATCTTTTCGTCGGTATATTCAAAGGGCGAAAGGCCGTCAACGGAGCGGATCTCCAAAGCGGTCAGCCCGTATTTTAAGGCAAATTCTGCGGCCACCTTCAGATCCTGGCTCACTTCATCGGTGATGAACCCCACCTCAAAAGGTGTTTTTAAAAGGGCGGCGCTGTCTGCGTCACAATAGAGGACAGAGCCCTCTGTCTGCCGTAAAACGGTGGCGGGGCAAGCTTCCCCAATGGGTCCCTCCACGGTATTTTTGACTGCATTGGCCTTGGTGGCGGCGGGAACCACGCAAAAACGGTAGGGCGCCCGAGCCAGGGTGGGCACGGTCAGGGTCAAGGCATACTTGGGGACTTCGTCTAAGGAAGCAAAGCACCCGTCGTGAACCTGTTGCATCCGGCAAGTCTCGTCCAGATCCACCACCTTTACCCAATGGGGATCGTCAAATTTCGCCACGTGGGGGTCGTTAAAGGCAATATGCCCGTTTTCACCGATCCCCATACAAACAATATCAGCGGGGTGCTCCTGCAATAAGGCAGAGTAGCGGGCGGCCTCTGCCTGGGGTTCGGCGGTACAATCGATCAGATTTACCGAGGCAAAGGGCAGTTTATCAAAAATAGCCCGCTTCAAAAATTGAGCAAAGCCTTGGGGTGCCTCCGGCGCAATGCCAACGTATTCGTCCATGTGAAAAGCGTGGATCCGTTCCCAGGGAATGGTGGGATCCGCCGCCAAAGCGGCCAAAACCTCGTTTTGGGAGGGTGCCGCCGCAAAGATCATGTTGATCTCCGGCTTTTCATACAGCAACCGATGGATGCAGGCGGCGATCTCTTTCCCTGCGGCGGCGCCCATTTCGTTGCAGGTGGGGTAGATTTGAACCGCTAATTTATCCTTTTGAAATTGGATCATAAAAACCTCCAATAAATGTTTTTTTCTTCATTATAAAAAACTTTTTCCCCTAATTCAATTGCAAAAGGAACCATCTCATTGCAAATCCAACCATCTTTATAAAAAAAGAAAAAACA
>JAZOXD010000283.1:0-3091 GCA_045659565.1 Eubacteriales bacterium
TTCCGCAATTTTTTTCAAGTTTCAAAGATCCGAAATTTTACCACGGTCAGGCATTCACACAAACCGGCGGTCAAGCCTCCTTGTCTGTCAGAAGGTACGTGCCGAATTTATAGATGGCGCCGGCAGCAAAGGAACGGTCCACCGCGTATTGAGAAGCGTAGAAGGCATAGGCATAATTGCCGTCGCCCACCACCAGGTTTTGATCCCGGCAGAAAACCGTGGCCCGGATCACGGGCTCCGGCAGATCGGTATACAGATCGTGCATTGCCTTAACGGCGCTTTCGTTGGGAGTGGTGTCGATGCCGAAATAGTCGGCCGCCCGGGCCAGAATCAGGCAGGCCTGTCCCACGCTTATTCCCTGGTCCAGATCGGTGGGGAACAGTCCGTCGTTGGTCAGGATCCCAACCTCATAGCACCAATAGCGGGCATCCCGGTAATCCCGGGGTGCGGTAAAGGGCGGGTTTTCGCCCTTGGCTTCCGGGGAGCCGGCCATCCGGTAGATGGCATTCAGCATTTCGGCAATGGTGCATTCATCATAAAGGCCAAAGTTATTTTTGTTTTTGGGCTCCATCAGCTCGTTGGTCAGTACATAATAGACCGGTGCCTGGTTCATAATCCCCACATCCAGATATTGGGTGGTGGGATCCTGAATCACTTCGTCGCTGGTTTCCCGCCCGTAGGCAAAGGCGTAATAATCGTTGTTCAAAATCTCGGTGCTGATGCGGAACTTTTTATCCACCGCCTCATAAAGGCGGGCGGCCCGCTCCTTCACCTCGTCTGTTTTTTCATCGTATTGGAAATAGGCTTGGGAGGAATCATAGCGGAAGCCCTCGGCAATAAAACTGCCGTCTGCTAAAACCGCCACATGGTCCACATTTTCTGCCAGCACATCCTGCCCCGCCAGCAAGCGGGAATCATAGGTGAAGCCAAACAGATTCAGAACGGTGGGCAGGATATCAATGGTGGAGCAATAATTGCTTACCCGCACCGGTTCCATATTGGGCACATAACAGATAAAGCTATTTTTCTGCTTATCGAAAATATTGTTGATCTCCCGCCCGGAAAGTTCGGCGTATTCTTCGTCGGTCAGGCCGTAGGGATAATGGTCGGTGGTGAGGACAATGGCGGTCTTGTCGGCAATGCCGGCTTCCTCCAACCGCTCCATCAGATAGGAAAGGGCCATCTCCACCTCTAAATTACAGGCGATATAGGCCTTTACGGCGTTGGAATAGTTCAGATGCTTGACCTTTTCCCAGTTTTTGGCGCTCATGGCGTTTTCCATGGTATATTGATAATGGCCGCTGAAGGTCATATAGTAGGCCACGAACTGCTTGCCGCTGTTGATATATTCATCCACCGAGGCCATCATCATATCGTGGTCCGAGGAGGGCCAGGTGACTTCGATATCCAGACCGCTGTTGCCGGCCTTGAAATCATAGCCCATATTGGTGTGGGTATAGTTGCGATGGTAAAATTCCGCCACATAGTTATGGTAAGCCTTAGCAACCCCACCTTGATTTTTAAAGAGGTTTCCGTAGCAATAGGGCAGGTAATGGGTGGCGGAAAGCCCAAAGCTGGAATCGGTCTTTCCCCGGGAAACATCCGGCAAAAGGCCCATGCAAAAGGCGTATTCTCCGTTGGTGGTGGTATTGGGGAATCCGGAATAGAAGTTTTCAAAGATAAAGCCGCTGTTCACCAGCTTATAGAGGGTGGGGGTCAGCGTGGGGTCGATAAATTCCGGGGAGAAGGCTTCGGCACAAAGGGCAATCAGGTTATAGCCTTCGCAAAGGCCGGTGTACGGATTCTTTTGGGAAATCGGCATATTGGAAAGGGCAGCGGTCAGGGACTTCATCTTTTTGCTGTCTGCATTGGCAAACAGGGTCGTCATATCGATGGCAGGGTCCACCTGATCGTTTTCCCCGTAGGTGGCATCGGAAAGTGTTTCGTTAAATAGTTTTTCCCGCTCCGGCAGTATCAGCCAGCGGGTTTCCTGCACCATGGTGATGCCCAACCCAAAGTTGCTGACGCTGACATCGGTGGAGGTGGAGGAACTGTTGAAGATGGCAAAAAGGGAGGGGCTGCCGGAGAAAAAGAGTGCCATGACCCCCAAGGTCAGGGTAAAGATTCCGGCGGAGATCCCCAAGGGGAGGAAGGAATACCATTTTTGGGGCCGGCTGAATTTGGCCCGTTGCCAGATCCCCAAGGCACAAAGACAGATAAAGGGTAAAAGCAGGACCAGAATCATCCAAAAGGCGGAATGGATGCCCTCCAGGGTTTGTCCCGCAAAATTGGTAACCGCCTGACCGCCCATTTTGGCAGAAGACAAGGGGGCAAAGCCCTTGAAAATCTCAAAATAGACCATCTGGATCTCATAGACTAAGGTTACAAAAAAGCCCAACACATAAGTGAGCACCAGATTTACCTTTTGGGGAAAGGCATTGGTCAGAAACGAGAAAAAGAACCCCAGCCCCAATGCAAACAGTAAGATCCAGCCCGTATTCCAGGAAAGAGAACGGTATGCAAACAGATGCAGGGCGATCTCCGAATAGCAAAAGAGCAGCGGAAAAAACAGTATTTTGCCCTTCCGGAGCAGGGGAAGGGCTTTTTCAATTCGTTTTTTAATCTGCATTCGTTCCTCCGAACTTTTTTCTATCTTATAATACCTTCATTATAAAGGAAGGTTACAAAAAAAGTGTAAATAGTTTGTAAATTATCAAATATCCGCAAAAAATGCGCCCAATTCCTTCAAATAAGCGGCCTCATCCGCCGGGAAGGCCAGACCGTGGCCGGCGCCGGGCATCAATACCAGCTGCTTGGGGGCGGGGCAGGCGTCAAAGTTTTCCCGGCTCATTTCAAAGGGAACAAAATCATCCGCATCTCCGTGGAAAAAGATCACCGGTAATTTGCAGTTTTGTACCGCCTCCAGGGGGGAGGTTTCGTTCGGGTCAAATCCGCCAAAGAGCAAGGCGCCTAACCGTACAAAGGGATAAAGCAGCCCGGCAGGCAGCCCCATATCCCGGATCACCTTTTGGATAATGGCCTTGGCGCTTGAATAGCCGCAATCGGCCAGAATACCCTTCACTTGGGGCGG
>JAZOXD010000284.1:0-5249 GCA_045659565.1 Eubacteriales bacterium
CCACGCCGTGTTTGGCAAAGAAATCGGTGGGCGCCAGTTCCACGTCGTAAAGTTGAAGGATAAAATCCCCCAGGGAATAGAAGATGGGACAATCCTTATAAACCTCGATGGGACGCAACAAATGGGGGCCGTGACCCACGATAGCATGGGCGCCCTGATCGATACAGTGATGGGCAAAGTCCTTCAGGAAATCCGCCGGATTTTCTTTTGCATCCCCTGCGATCTGGTGGGAATGAACGGAGATAATGATATAATCCGCCTGCAGTTGGGCTTCGTAGATGGCCTTATCCACCCGGGCAATATCCTCGGAATGAATCGTTTGAACAAACCGAGCTTCTTCACCCAATTTGAATTTCATTTCGCCCAATTCGGCTTCGTCATCCTTCAGGAAGGGGAAGTAGCCCTCTCGGCGAGTGATCTCCTTTTGGGCATTGATATTGGTAGCGGCGGCGATCCGGCGGATATGGGCCAGATCTTCGGCAGGTAATTCAATATGACCGTTGACCCGCAAGCCGTTGATCCCCGGGCGTCCGGGAACACGATCGGACTGTTCCCCTGCCATCATAGCGGGAGCGAAACTGGTATTCACCCCAATCAGGGCCACACGACCGTTGGGGGTGCTTAAATAGCGGGGCGCGGCGGCTTCGGCCAGGTTGCGGCCTACCCCTGCGTGAACAAGGTCGGTTTCGTTCAGGGCTTCCAAGGTTTTTTCCAGCCCCGCATAAGAATAATCCAGGGCGTGGTTATTGTTAAAACTGGTCATATTAAAGCCAAAGGGTTCCAGATCCTTCAACACACGGGGATCGGTGCGCAGATAGGTGCCCCCGCTGAATTGGGAACCGCAGGCTTCCCCTTCTTTATTCAAGGTGGTTTCCAGGTTAAAGAAACGGGCGTCCCCCTGTTGAATGAAAGGAGCCAACTCGGCAAAGCCTTTAAATTCTTTATAGATTCGTTTTTGGATGATGGCATCTCCCACCGCTGTAAATTTCATTATTCTACCTCCGTCAATTTAATAGCCGACTTGATCCCAACCTCCAGGCCGGGGATCATGGATGCTTTTTCCACCCATTCCTCACGGGTATGGGCGCCGCCGCCCGTGTAAACCCCCATACAAAAAGCGGGAATCCCCATAGAAAGAGGAATGTTACAATCAGTGGAAGAGGAATGGAAGTTCAAAGGCTTGCCGCCGTTGCCCTCCTCCAGGATGGGCAATACCCGATGGATCAGAGCCTCTACCTTGGCGTAATCAATATTTTCGCAGGGGCGTTCGCCGATGAGTTCAACATTTACAGTTACTTTTTCGGTATTGGCTTCGGCAAAGATCTGTTCGAACTTTTCTTTCATCATCCCCAGGCACTCAAAGTTATCAGAACGATATTCGCAGAGCATTTTGGCGCTTTGGGCGATGGTATTTACCGAGGTGCCTCCGCTGATGCCACCCACGTTATAGGTGGTTTTGGAATTGCCGATCTTGGGAACTTCGATGGCATAGATCTTGCTGATAATGGCCGCTAATTCAGCAATGGCATTTTTGTTGCCAAAGGCGCCGAAGGAATGGCCGCCTTCGGTGAGAACCTCCACCTCGTAGCGGTGGGAGCCGGTGCAATGATCGGCAAGGCCATGCATTTTGCCGTCGAAGGAGATAAATTGGGCGATGCGACCGTCAAAATCCTTGAACAGTTGACGGGTGCCCTTCAGGTTCCCCAAGCCTTCCTCGCAGGAATTGCAGACAAACAGCACACCCTTGGGCGGGCAAAGCTTCTTTTCAACAAAATATTTCACCGTTTCCATCAAAACGGCCACGCTGGCGGTGTCGTCACCCACCCCGGGGCACCGGAGATATTCGCCATCGTCCACATAGGGCATGGGCTCCCGATCCGGGAAAACGGTATCAGTGTGGGCCACAAAAACAGTAAGTTCGTTGCTCCCTTCTGCATTGATGGGGACGATCACATTCAACGCTTCGTCGATATAAGCCCCATCCAGACCCAGATTTTGGAACCATTTCAGACAGTATTCCGCCCGCTGATGTTCAAAATGAGAGGGCGCAGGGATCAGACAAAGATCCTTGTGAATCTGATACAGTTCATTGGCATTTTCATTTATGAATTGCTTTATCATTGGCAAAAATCCCCTTTGTATAATATAGTAAAAGTTTATCATACTATATTTAGATTTGCAACCAACAAAACATTTTACGAAAAATTTTCGTTATAAAGAAAAAAGTTGTTGACTTTTTATTTTTGAGTGATATAATATAGAGGTAGCAAATATTCCTCCTTAGCTCAGTCGGTAGAGCATGCGGCTGGTAAACGCAGGGTCGTTGGTTCGAGTCGAACAGGGGGAGCCAAAAAATAACACCACCCAATCGGGTGGTGTTATTTTTTTGTTTTCTTGTTCGCACTCTGCGAACCAACGACCCTGCGGTTTTCATCCTCTGCCTGCCGACTGAGCGTGGCGAAGTCGGTAGGCGAAGCGCCTTGCCGCTGCCTTAGCGCAGATGAAGGCAAGGCGCTGAGGGTGCCGCGGTCGAAATTTTGGGTGGGCGCCCCGCCGACCGCCCGAAAAATTTCGGGCACCGCAAACGTCGCCTGTACCAACGTCCCTTTCCCGCCATCTTCGCAGTCTGATCTCTCTCCACGGGTCGTTGGTTCGAGTCCAACAGGGGGAGCCAAAAATCCCGTTCACGTAAGTGGGCGGGATTTTACTTTTTACTTCTTACCTCTTCACTCTTACCTCAAACAAAGTCTTACACGGGATTTTTGGGAAGTAATAAGTAATAGTGAATAGTGAAGAAGTATTGCGCCTCCAACGCTTTTATGCTATAATACACTTAAAGGTTGGTGATGATATGGCATTTAAAACTAATCCATATTTAGAAAAAATAGAAAAGAAACATCCGAAATTATTTTTTGTAATAAGCTTAATTGTTTCGGTGTTAGTTTTACTTTTTGGTTTGTGGTATCTATTTGAGTTCAAAGAAGATATAAATGAAGATAAAACAGTTCCCATTATATTTATTGTTTTAGGAGCATCAGGTTTAATTTCTACATTACTTTTGAAATTTTTTAAAAAATAGAGAAAATTCTCGGTTTTCACCCAGTTCTTTTTCGGACACGAGAGACAAAAAGAAAAAGCCATCCAATCGGATGGCTTTTTCTTTTTGCATTCTCAAACAAAGCTATCCTGTGACATCATGATTTTCATATCATCTGCATACCGACTGAGCGATGCGAAGTTGGTAGTTTACGAGAAAAAAGAGCCTTGACAGCTGTTTTTCTGATATAATATAGACTGAAAGCAGTAAGGTGAGGATTTACAGATGAAAAACGAATATCACCACTTTGAAGATTTCACAGAGGGAGAAATCCCGAAATGTTTTTTATAATGCCGGTAAAAGCATGGGTAGTCCGAAAAACCATATTTTGAGCAAACTTCGATCGGCGATAGGCCGGATATAATATCTTTGTGGGCATAAATTAACTTCTTTTCGATGATATATTTATATAACGGGATATGTAGGTCTGCTTTAAAAGCGTGCATTACGCTTGAGCGTGAATAATTCAGGTTGCTTGATACATCTGCAACCGTCAATGGAGAACAAAGATTTCGGTTTATATAATTCAAGCATTTTTGAGTGATTTTACTGAATTTTGAAGATATATCTTCTTCACTTGGATTCAGGTGCCCAAGTTCTACCAACACAGAAAGAAGCTTGGCGGGAGCAAGAAGCTTTTTTTCTGAAAACGAATATTTATTATCATCAAGAGAGGTGAAATCGTTTATGACACTATCGGGCAGTGATTCAATAACGTTTACGCATGTCATGTTTTTGGAGATTATCTGATCGATTTCTCCTATGTTGTAAAAATTGAAAACATACCTTTCATAATCAGATTCGTCACCGTTAACGTGAAAACTGTGAAAGGTGTTTTCCGGAATTACAATGAGAGTGTATGGTTTCAGTTTAACCGTTTTTTGTTCTGTTGTAAAAAAAGCCTCTCCGCCTATGAAAAGAAAAATTTCGTGAAATTGGTGAAATTCTTTTCCAAAGATATCGCGCATTCCCTTGGCGTGCTTATACTTGATATCAGGTGTTTGAACGATGTGCTCGAAGGTGTTTTTCATATATGACTCCATTGTGTATTGTTTGGTTTTTATTATAACAAGAAAATGCACAAATCGCAATACATATCAACAAAATAACAATATAAATTGTTATTACTGTAATATATAATTATGAAAAAAGGAGGAGTTTATGAGGATTTTACTTTTGGATTTTGGGAGTAGTTTTGTAAAATATTCTTTTTACGATACCGAGGCAAGAACAAACACGCAAGTGTTTTCATTAGAGTTTCCGCAGCCTGTCATAGATGCCGACGGCCACTATGAGGTGGATTGCCGTATGATAGATGAGGTTTTGTGGTGTATTATGAAGGATGCGGAATCGAATGAATGTGCCGCGGCTTTTATTTGCGTTCAAATGCATGGATATCTTTTAAAATATCAGGGTGAGTTTTCAAATTATATTTCTTGGAAGGATAAACGGGGGTATGCATATTTGGATTCCACCGAGGAAAAGGCGCTTTTTGATAACGGAACCGTACTCAAGGCAAATCTGCCTCGCGTATCGTTATGTGCTTACTCATCTCTTGAAGATAGGGAGTTTTTTACTTTTGGCTCGTATATTGCATACAAGCTGACCGGAAATAACGTAACTCATATAACCGATGCGTGTGCAAGCGGATTGTTTAACATTAACACGTGTACCGCAGATAATCTGTTTGAAGGACTATTGAATCCGACTGTAGTTAGAGAACTGAAACCCTGCGGAAGATATAAAAATATGGATATATATCCCCCTATGGGAGATCATCAGATCAGTTTTTTAGGTGCGAGTGCACTTGACGGGGTAGCGGTGTTGAATCTCGGAACTGCAGCGCAGTTGTCTCTCTTGGTGGATGAAGATGTGGAGCGCTTTGAGGGGGTTGAATACAGACCGTATTTTGTTAAAGGGAAGCGAATCGCAACTCTTTCGGGAGTCCGTGGTACAGACATAGAGGGGATTATTTCACGGATAAAAAGCTCCGCAATTGCATTTGAAAAAACAAAGCGCATTTTAATAAGTGGCGGGGGAGCAAATGATCAATATGATTTTCTTGCGAGTGAGCTGGAAAGACTGGGCTACGAGGTTGAGCTGTGTTGTCATAACGTAGGCAATAGAGGGCTTATAATCATTGCAAACGGTG
>JAZOXD010000285.1:0-1861 GCA_045659565.1 Eubacteriales bacterium
AAAAATCGATCTCCCGATTATTCTGATGATCGAAGATGCGGCAGTCCTTCATCCAATCAGCTTCCAGCAGGATCAATTGGTCCTGCTTCAGGGGCAGGCTGATTTGGCCACTATACGCCCCTTTAAAATCGGGGGTAGCCACCGTTTCTTTGAAATGGGAGGTGGTGTCTGTAAGGAAGCTTGCCACTTTGAGCAATTGCTCCTGCCGCCAATGGGGATCGGTGTAATAATAATCCTCTTTGGAAAGCAGCGGGAAAAGATCAACATATTCCGCCTGTGGAAAGCCCTGTTGCAAGCGATGGGTCATTTTTTGATAATCCATTTTCAAATGGTGGGTTTCATCGGCGTAGAAATAGTTTTTATCGGGCACCACCGCAAGGGAAACCTGCATTCCCTGCAAATAGCGATCGTAAACCGCCTGAAATTTTTGTGCAGCGTGGTCGATGGAATCTTCGTTCAAAGGATATTCCATCTTAACGGCGCTTCCATCAGCAATATAGAAATCATTATTATCCTTTTTGCCAAACAGACCGTTGGCTTTGGCTTTGATCGCCCGGAAAGCATCCCGCAAGGGAAAGGCATCCAAAGCATAATCTTCAAACCCGGCCATAAATTTTCCGTTCAAAACAGTTTCAACGGAAAATTGTGGGAAGGCGGCCAAGGGACGACGCTCACTTTCGGAATAATCCGCTTTGGGGACCAACAGGCACGCCAATGCGCCGCCGAAGATCAGAAAAGCGAAAATTCCGCATAAAATCTTATTTTTCATTGGCGCACCTCCTAAAATCTAAAATACAAAAAGGGATTGAAGGAGCCATCCACCAGATAGGCAGTGGAAAGCAACAGCACAAGGGCCACACCGACGGGGGCGACCATCCCCACAATCCGGTTTCCCTTTTCGGAAGCTTGCAGAGCGCGGACCCCCTTTTGGAAAAGGGGCGTTGCACCCACCGCCGCAATCAGCAACAAGGGGGCATAGCTTTTTAAATAATACACCGATGCCGGAGAACTCAGCGGCACGCCGCCAAAGCCAAACATCCCGGCCACATCCCCCACAGCCTGAGAAAGATCGGCCGCATTAAAGAGCACAAAGCTGATGACCACCATCAAGAGTACATAGATCCGGTTTAAACCCTTGAGTTTGGCAAGGAGCTTCAATAAAAACGCTTTTTCAATCATCAGAAGGACCGCAAACATTAAGCCCCAAAGAACAAAGTTCCATGCGGCACCGTGCCAAAGACCGGTGAGCATCCAGACCGCAAAAATATTGAAGAAATGACGCGGTACGGAAACCCGGTTGCCGCCCAAAGGAATATAGACGTAATCCCGGAACCAGCTCCCCAGGGAGATATGCCAGCGGCGCCAGAATTCCGTTACACTTTGCGAAATATAGGGATAATTGAAGTTTTCCACAAAATGAAAACCGAAGATCCGCCCCAGGCCGATGGCCATATCGCTGTAGCCGGAAAAATCAAAATAGATATGCAGAGCAAAGGCGATGGCGTAAAGCCAATAGAACAATACTGATTTTTCATCGGAGGCACGAAACAGTTCCGTCAGTTCCCCCAGTTGATTGGCAATGAGTATCTTTTTGGCCAAGCCCACCGAAAAGCGGCGGATTCCCGAAGCAGCCAGATCAAAGGAATGGGTGCGCTGCACCAATTCCCGGGCTACATCGGTATAGCGAACGATGGGGCCCGCGATCAATTGAGGGAACATTGCAATATAGGTGCCCAGCATAATGGGGCTTCTCTGGGCGGGCTCGCCCCGGTAGACGTCAATGGTATAGCTTAATACCTGGAAGGTATAAAAACTGATCAAGTCGGATCGTAGCCATGTCGTTCTGTGAGCCAAGGAGTTG
>JAZOXD010000286.1:0-5781 GCA_045659565.1 Eubacteriales bacterium
AGGGCAACAGGTCGATTTCTTCGGAGGTGTCGTTGTTGTAATACAAGGTGACTTTACCGCCGGTGGTGTCCAAGCCGTCTTTTACTTCCAGGTAGGTCAGCTTGGTGGGTGCCGTGACGGCGATGGAGGTCATGGTTTTAGCAATGACCTCTACCTCGAAGGTATCGGTGAAGCCGTTGTAGGTAACGGTCAACTCTTGCTTGCCAATTTTGGTGTTATCAAATCCGGTGACCATAGCATTGGTGATTGGCTCGATGAGGACCTGGCCATCGTCATAGGTAACCGCAAGGGTTGCGCCGGTCATATCCAACAGATGGGCGGCTTCAAGATATTGTAATTTGGTGGGGAAGTTTTTGACCTTGATCTCAGTGATCTTTCGTTCGTGGACGCAGGTATCACAAACCACTTTATCGGCAGTGTAGGTATGGGGCGCCACGGAGGTGGAATCCGGCACGTTGCAGACGGTGCAATAGCGCCAATGATCCTGAAGATCGGCATGCCAAAGCTTGGCGGTGGAATAGGAATGGCCGTTTGCATCGACAAATTCCGACTGAAAGTTCTGACCACAGGCGCAAGCATAGGTGGTGAAGCCCTTTTCGGTGCAGTTTGGCGGGGTGACGGTGGCCACGTAAATGCATCCTGTTTCGGCAATGGGTTCCAGAGAAACGTCTTCCCAGGCAGTGTTAACCACACCGGAGCCAGCCGGAGAAACGGTATAGTGAGCGGCGGGAGACGCAAGAGGCTGCCAGGTGATATGGACCAACGCAATATCTTCATCGTCGTAGGCGCTTTCGTTCACGTAGGAAAAACGAATGCTGCCCTGGGAGAAGTTACTGTTGATCATAACGATTCCGCCCAGGTCGGCGATACCCTCTGCTGCGGTGACAGCGGTGCACTTCAGAACAGCAGGATCATAGGCAACAGTGAAATCTGCTGCCGCCACGTTGGCGCCGGCCTGCAGCATCAGGGTGGCGCTTGCCGGTCGACCCACGGTAAGCTGATCGGTTTCCAGCCAGAGGTTGGGATAATCGGGCAATTCCGCTATTTTTTGGAGGGTGACCGTTTTGGTAAGAGTATAGGGCGCATAGGGCGTGAGGGAATCGTCATACACGTTGGTGGCGTTGACGGTGACCTTGGTGGATTGGTCCACGTTGGCGGTGGCCACCAGTTCCACCACAAAAAGTTTAGAGTTTTTGACCGCTTGGGTGGAGGCATAGGAAATGATCGCCGTGCCCTGAATGGAGGTGTTGATGGAGTGGACTGCCCCTTCGATTTTGAGGCCGGAATCCAGGGTGATGGACTTCAGATCAAAAAGTTCGTGATCGTATTCCACGTAAAAATCGGCGCTGGCAAAGAGGACGGAATCCGTATGGTAAACCGAAAGGCTGTAGGTATCGCCTTTTTTCAGGGTGGAGACGTTGGGCGTGCCGTAAACGGGAAAGGATTTTACCGCCGGGGCGGTTACGGTGATTTTTACATCCTGGCCGTTGACCGGGACGGGATTGAGGGAACCATCGTAAACGTCGCCGATCAGCACCCGAACGGTGTAATCCCCCGCGGGACAATCTGCATTGAGTTTGAAGCGAACAGTCATCAGATCGGTGGAGGATGTGCTGTTGAGGCCGGTGGCTGAAATGGCGCTGACCTTAACAGAGCCAGAGGTGGTGGTGTTGACATTGGCGGTGGTTCCGCTTAAAAGATTGCCCTTGGTGGTGGAATTGACCGACATCACCGAATCATCGTAAAGGAGTTCAAAATCCAGGGCCTGAACGTCGGTAAAGCCGGTGGCTTTGAGATAAACGTAGGCATACCCGCCCGCTGAAGCGGTTGCATTTGCCGCAGAGATCAAGGCGCCACCAGATGCGGATGCTGCCGGCACAAAAAGTGCCGACAGCATCACACACAGCGTTATGAAGGATAGGATCCGTTTTTTCATAACGCTCACCTATCAGCTACGCATATCGACAGAACCAACGGTTCCGCTGACATACTGAAGAATGCGGAGTGCTTCCTTCGCCTTCAGTTCGCCATCGCCATCCAGGTCTGCGCGGGCAAATTGCTCGGCATCCAGGTTCAGCTGATCGTTGATGGCTTTGAGGAGCATCAAAGCATCCAGGTTGGTGATGGAGCCATCGCCATTGACGTCGCCGATGGAATCGGAGCCGATGGCTTCCTGAACCATTACGGTATAGGGGGTTTCGGCAGAGCCCTTGTAGGTGTAGCTTACACCATCGAAGGCTTCGATATAATATTCCAGACCGGCGGTGGTAACGTGGTTGGCAATGATGATAGCAGAATATTTATCGTTGAGGTTGTTCATCAGAGCAACACGCCATTCGGTCTCCCCTGCTGCACGGTAATAGACCTTTGCAAAGGTGATGGACAGGTTATCGGTCACGGTGGCAGAGATCATCAGGTTTTTGCCGGTTACCGCATTATAGACGGGGGTGTGATAGATATCGGGCGCCATGGTATCTTTGGACATAATGGTGATCTTACCGGAGGGGGTGGATTCGCTGAGGTCGGTTTTGACCACGGTGAAGTTATAGTAATACTGCACGCCGGGTTCCACGGTGGAATCGAAGAATTCCATCTGATCGGCGGGCAGAACGGCGCTGTTCAGGCGGGTGTAGAGGCCGTCTTCGCTGGTGGAGCGGTATACGTTATAGCCCATCAGGGTATCGAAATCGTCCTGGGTCCAGGTGAGGTTGATACCGGTATCGGTGGCCTCGCCCCGCATGATGAGGGCCTGGGCAGCGGTGGTATCGATCACGAAGGCAAAGCGGGCACGATCCCGTTGCAGTTGCAGATCATCGGTGGCGGAGCAGCCGTTGGAAATGGTGAAATACTGCAGGCCGTTTTCGATGAGGGTGTTGAGCTTGTAGGTGCCTTCCCATACGCGGGGAGCCACGTAGGAGCCTTCGATCTCGTAATCGCCATAGGGATAGGCGCTGCCGAAGCGGACCAGCAAGGGAATGGTGGTATCCATATCCCGGTTGAAGGTGACGCGAACGGTGATCTGTTCGTTGCCCACGGTGGTGACCTTTTCGCCGTTTTTATCAAAGATGGTAACGGCGGTGACAAAGGGGAAGGTATCTTCGGGGGCTTCGGTCAGGTAGGGATCGTAGAGAATATGGCCATAGGTGATGAAATCGGTATAATCGATGAGCTGGAGACCAATGGCGGTTTCGTTGGTGGTGCCCCAATAGTTGCCGCCCAAGGCGATCTTTTGGCCTTCGCCGATGGTCGCCAGGATCCGGAGCCAATGGGTGACTTCGGTATCGGTGGAGAGGCGGTTGAGAACCGCATTGCCGTAGAAGGCATCGTTGACCTGATACAGGTTCTGCAGGGCCTGCAGCTTGGTGGCCAGGGTGGCGGGGCTGATCACCCGTTCGATGGATTCATCCAGGACGGATTCGTGGATCACCGGAGGCTGAGCTTCGGGATCGGCGTCGATGTCGGGTGTTTCATCGGGTTCGGTGTCGGGGGTGGTTCCGGCGGAGGGCGCGGGCTGATAGGTAAAGGTCAGCTCCAGGTCCCCGGCATTCAGGACACCGCCGGCGCCATGAAGGGTCCCGGCAGGAAGGATCAGGGTGTAGGTGACGCCTTCTTCCCAGCCATCGGCACGGGTGAGCACCAGTTCGTTGAGGTTTTCGACCGTATGCTGCACGGTGATCTGGTCGCCGTTGACATAGAGCATGGGGGCGGCGGAGACCAGGGCCTTGTTGAAGGTGAGGCGCAGGGCTTCGCCCCGGTTCACCGCATTTTCGTCCAGGGAGGTGGCGGTGAGGTCAAGGGATTCGGCAGTTTGGGTCGCCAGATTCATGACCACGGGGGTGGTGACAAGGCTTTCAGCGGTGGCGGCGGAAAAGCGATTATCAGTCATGGGATTGTTGCCATAGGCCAGCAGGAAACCATCCCGGGTGACAATATAGTAAGAATCATAATAAGCCAATACCCGTACTGCATTGCGGACACCGGGAACCGGGGTGGCGGAAGCCATGGAAGAATTATGGCTCATCAGATAGACACGACCATCATTGATGGCGGCCAGTTTATAGCCGGAGGGGAACAGGGTAACGTCCTGATGGACAGAATCAAATCGATCCAGGAATGCACCGGACGCATACCCGGTAGTACCGTCGGCAAACAGAATTCGTACACAATTATCCTGACCATAATATCGATCGATCTGCTTGACCCCATCGGTGATCAGGGTGGGAACGGTCACCTGACCGGCACCGGAATAGTAAAGGGCACCGGAGGCGGTGAGGAAATAGGTGGTGGAGTTTTCGGCAACCACATCGGTCACATGGTCCAGATTGACCATGGTGGGAGTTGCAACGTCCTCGGTGGATCCCAGCCCCAGGCGACTACCATAGCCCCCGCCCCAGGCATAGACGTTGCCGGAGGCAGTGAGAACAAAGTAGGAATTAGAACCATCACCATATCCTGTTGTAACAGAACAGGGGTTCCGGTCGGTAAAATCGAATTCCGTTCCTGGGTCCTTATCATAACGACATTCGGTAACAACCCCCTCTGTATTCAATAGAAGTAACCGGAGATGATCGGTAGCAAAATCCTTAATCCCCTGCATCCAGAGGGTTGCGCTGCCACCGGAAATACTCCAGCGGTAGAGGTCGCCGTTTTGCAGGAGGGCGTAATAATAATCTCGACTCTTTTCGAGCTTGATAACGGGAACATTGGCGGCTTGGTTGACCACCACCAGGGCGGTGGCGGAAAGGCCGCTGTTACGGTCGGTCACCTGCAGGGTGGTGGTGCCCAGCTTTTTGGGCACCAATTTACCATTTTCGATGGTGGCCACGGATTCGTCCACGGAGCGCCAGGTGAGATCCAGCTCGGCATCGGCAGAGGGAATGACCGCAGGCAGATCGCAGGCACCATTGGCAAGGGGGGCGGAAAGGGCCACGGTGCCCAGTTCCAAAGTGGTGGCCTTTACAAAGACGGTAACCTGCAGGGTATCGCTGAAGCCTTCACAGGTGGCAGTAATCGTGGCAGAACCGGAGCCCACCCCGGTGAGGGTGCCGGTAGCATCCACGGTGACCACGGATTCGTCGGAGGAGATATAGGTAACCTTTTGGCGGGTGGTGTTGGCAGGGGTGAAGCTGCAGGCGGTGGTTGCCTTTTCGCCGGCGGCCAGGGTCAGGGGTTGAGTGGCAAAGGCAAAGGCTTCCAGGGGGACGTAGTCCACCACACTGAAGGTTACGTGGTTTTTAACAGCTTTATCCTTGGACCAGACCGTCACGTGGGCGGTTCCTTTTTTCAAGGGGGTGACCAGACCGGTATCGTTGACGGTGAGGACGGCGGGATCGCTGCTTTCGTAGATAAAGCGATCCAAGCCCAGTTGAACGGGGATGTTCAGGGGGGACAGTTGATAGGTGGCGCCGGTATCCAGATCCACCTGATAGCGGTCAAAGGTGATGGCGGTGGGCAGGATATCGCCGGGGAGTTCATAAAGATACCAGTTGCGACTAATCTTGTAAACACCTTTGTAGCGGATAACGACGGAGCTAAGGCCGGGAGTCTGCAACAGGCCGTCGGGATCCAGGAAGGCACCCAGGGGGGTTCCGTTGCTCCAGACGTAGCAGCCCTGCAGCGGATCATAGGTGATGCCGCAATCGAAGTCGTAGGCCCCACCATCGTTTTGATCAAACCATTGGATCTCCTCCGGGGTTTCGAAAATGGCGGGGTGAAGACCCAGTTTTTCTTGCAGGAAGGCACTGATGGGGGTAGTTGACGCGGTTCGGATATAGGCGGTGC
>JAZOXD010000287.1:0-7159 GCA_045659565.1 Eubacteriales bacterium
TCCATAGTTACAACCTATTCTCCGTCGATTAAAATTTGGTTACGGTCAGAATCGACGGTTTGTGACCGTACCGTAAAAGACTTACGCTCTCGAGAGATATTCGCCGGTTCTGGTGTCGATCTTCAGAACATCGCCGATGTTGATGAAGAGCGGAACCTTGATGGTTGCACCGGTTTCAAGCGTTGCGGGCTTAAGAGCGCCCTGAGCGGTGTTACCTGCAAAACCGGGTTCGGTTTCGGTAACGGTGAGTTCAACGAACATGGGGGGTTCGATCGAGAAAGCCTTGCCCTTGTAGGAAAGAACCTTAACGAGCATTTCTTCCTTTACAAACTTGAATGCATCGCCGAGAAGGTCTGCGCCGATGGGTTCCTGTTCGTAAGTTTCCATATCCATGAAATAATAAAGATCGCCATCCTGATACAGATATTGATAATCTTTACGATCAATAGTAGCATTTTCGAATTTATCGGTGGGGTTAAAGGATTTTTCAACAACGGCACCGGTAATTACGTTCTTGAATTTGGTACGAACAAAGGCTGCACCTTTACCGGGTTTAACATGTTGGAATTCAACAACCTGATAAACCTGACCGTCCATATCAAAGGTCACGCCATTTCTAAAATCGCCTGCAGTAATCATAATTTAATATTTCCTTTCTGATTTCGAATAATTCCAACTATTATTTTACAATATAGAATATCATTTTTCAAGTAAAATCTTGGAATTCTCATAGATTTTTTTCATTTCCAGGGCATCTTTGCTTTGAGTGCCCGCCGATTCGCAAATAATAATCGGTTCTGCATTTCGCTTAACGAGAACTTCCGCCAAAGGCAAAAACTCCGGACCGTATTGAGTATCCTCAAAAGTAAGATGACGTTTTTCCCCGCCGGCGGTATATTCTATTTTTGAAAAATGGGAATGAAAATTGGAAGCCCGCCAAGCGCCCAGTTCATCTTCCATCACCTGAAAAACTCGTTCATAATCAGCCGCACTAAAAAACAAGCCCTGTTCACGAGCATTCAAGTGACCAAAATCGATGGTTGGCAAAACAGAATCATCCACTTTGCACAAAGCCATTACTTCTTCAAGGGAACCGAGCTGATTAATCTTTCCCATTGTTTCGGGGCATAGAATAATATCACCAAAGCCTTCGGCTCGGTAGGCCTCCACAGCTTTATTTAATGTTTCTACCGCAAGTACAGTGGCCTCTTCCCTACTGATTTTTGCGCAAGAACCGGAATGAAAGATCACACGAGTTGCTCCCACTTTTTTAGCAAGTGCAGCACTTTCCAGCAAATAGCGGATACTGTTTTGCCGTTTTTCCGGCTCCACAGAAGACATTGAAATATAGTAAGGTGCATGAACCGAAAGCAGTATGCCGCAACGCTCCGCTTCGCTTTTTAGGCGATGGGCCACATTTTCATTCATACGCACGCCACGCCCACACTCCACTTCATAAGAGTCCAAGCCAATACTTTTTAAAAAAGCAGGCATCTGATCTGTTGTTTTATTGCCGGCTTCTTTGAACCAATCACAGTTTCCACCGGGGCCAAAATGGGTCATTTTAAACCATCCTTTCTGCGCTTGCGCTCAATAATGGGCTTTTCCAATCTTCTTTTAAATCTAAAAAAAGCATTCTCTTTCAATTCAATGGGCTCCACCAAAATTGAAATCATCCCGGCACAATTCGCTCCTAAAGAATCGGTAAAAACCTGATCGCCAACCAAAGCAATCTCTTTCGCAGGCAGTCCAAACCGCCGCCGAACACGCCGCAAAAAGATCCCTAAGGGCTTTGCACTTCTATGGTATGCCGTTAAACCCAATCCTTCCGCAAAATAAGATACACGCTTGCGACTGTTATTGGACACAATCGCCACTTTGAGCCCTTGTTCCTGAAGGTGTTTCAGTAATGCCAAAACTTTTTCGGTTGGTTTAGGCGTACTATAACTGACCAGGGTATTGTCAATATCAAAAATAATGCCTTTGACGCCCAGTTCACGAATCATTTCATCGGAAAGAGCAAACACATCCGGTAATAAATATTGGGGTGTAAACAATTTAAGTCTCCTTTAAAATTTATATAAAAAAGTATAGCAAACAATCATTGTAAATTCAAGATTTATCGTATATAATATTTTTTGAGGTGAAAAATATGAAATTTCCGATTAATAAAGAACAACGAAGTTGGGGCTATCTGGCGTTTCTGGTTTTGGCGGCAACCTCTCTCTTGGTATTGCTTTTGATCAATCTTGAAACTGTGGCCGGCGGAGTTAAAAAGGTTCTTTCCCTATTCGTACCTTTTTACGTAGGCTTTTTTATTGCATACATCTTAAACCCCTTTATGAAATTTTGGGAAAACAAAGTTTTTATTAAAATCAAAAAACCACAAGCACGTCGTACCTTAAGTGTATTAATGGTTTACACCATTTATATTTTGGTACTGGGCGGCGTTATCGCATTTTTGATTCCTCAATTAGCCAACAGTATCACCAAGTTGGTAAACGGAATTCCAAATTACTACAAATCCTTCATGGACACAGCCTTAAAATTCATCGAAGAACACCCCAGTATCAATGAATTTTATACGAACTATAAATCACAAATAGATTCCATGGTGGGTCAAGCCGTAAAAACAATTGGAGATTATTTGACCACCATCCTTCCCAAGTTGGCTTCTTTTACAGTACAATTCGGATCCTGGATGCTGAACTTTTTTGTGGGTTCCATCATTTCCTTATATTTCCTGGTCGGCAAAGAAAAGATCATTGCCAATTGCAAGCGGATCCTCAATGCCATCGTACGCAAAAAAGCCCATTATCAACGTGCCTTAAAAGTGGCGCATGTGGCACACGAAAAAACACTCCATTTTATTACCGGGCAGTTGTTGGATGCTTTGGCCGTAGCGATACTGTCATATATTGCAATGATGATCTTCGGCTTCCCATATGCTCTTTTGAACTCCATTATTTTGGGGCTTTTCAATACCATCCCTTATTTCGGCCCCTGGATCGGTGCTGTTCCTCCGGCCATCATCATCTTGATTGTGGAACCGAAGATGTTTTTCTGGTATCTGCTGTTTGTATTAGTGATGCAACAAATTGATTCCAATATTATCGGCCCTCGCATCCAAGGTCAACAAGTTGGTCTTTCTGCACTTTGGATTATGTTCGCTATCTTCCTATTCGGTGGCCTGTTCGGCGTTTTGGGAATGATGCTGGGCGTTCCGGTTTTTGCAGTAATTTATTATTTTATCAGCGCTGCCATTACTCAAGGTCTTGAAAAACAGGGAAAACCAACAGAGGCTGTTGAATATGCCCGTCCCAAAGATCGCGAGATGATTGAAGAACAAGAAGAAAAATCAAACAATGAATAAACAGAACCCCCGGCATTTGCCGGGGGTTCTGTTTATTCGCGAATCATAGCAATTCCTTTTTCCAAATTTTCCAAACTGAGCATACCGCTGGCATAGGTAACCAAATCTCCGTTTTTATCAACAAAATATGTGGCAGGAAAACCGGTGACATAATAGTTGTTCACCGCCTCACCCTTGGTATCAAAAAACACAGGGAAGTTAAAGGATTCCTGCTCCACATATGCTTTAGCTTTTTCCATTGTCTCTTGCACACCATCAGTGGCATTGACCATCAAAAACTGAACATCAGGATATTTTTCAAAAGCCGTATTAAAATCAGGCATTTCCTCTTTGCAATAATAGCACCAGGTAGCCCAAAAATTCAAGACAACAGGCTTTCCCTTATAGTCGGAAAGTTTAACCTCGTTTCCGTTGTAATCCAATACAGAAAAATCCGGGGCAGAATAATCATTTTTCTCCTCGGTGGCGTCAGAAGTTTGATCTTCCATCAGTTGTATATCAAATTGATCACTGAGTTTGGGATACAAAACAGCAGCAACAACAAGCAAAATCACCAACAACGCTGCAGGAACAATCCATTTTAAGTTATTTTTCATTTCTACCTCCTATGCAAGAACTCCCAGAAGTCTTCCGAACAAGCCGGTAGACATCAAAAGACCAACCAGGATCAGTAAACCGCCACAGATCATATTAATAACCTGATAATGACTCTTTATAAATCCAAATGCGCCTTTTAATTTATCAATAAGGACCGCACTGATCAAAAAAGGAATACCAAGACCCATTGAGTAAAATAACAGCATCAATATGCCTTCTGCCACACTTCCCCGATTGGCCGCCAGCATCAATGCTGACCCCAAGAAAGCACCTACACAGGGGGTCCAGCCAACCGAGAAAACCACCCCAAAAAGTAACGAGGAAAAGAATCCGAGATGATCGGTTTTGGCACATTTAAGGCCCTTGAATATCTGTAATTTAAACACACCCAAAAAATTCAGACCGAAAAAAATCACAATCAAGCCGGTGATGATGTTAACCCAATACTTATATTCTTTCAAAAGACGACCGAAGGTCCCTGCCAAAGCCCCCAATAAAATGAACACCATTGTGAACCCCAAAATAAAGCCCACTGCATTTTTGATCACACGTTTAGTGCTTTTTTCTTCGCCTCCGGCAAAATAAGAAATATAAATGGGAAGCATCGGCAATAAACAAGGTGAAACAAAGGTGATAATCCCTTCCAAAAATGAAACAAAATATTGCATATTCCTTCTCCTTTGTTTTTATTGTAACACATAAAATATAAAAATAATGTAACCGGATCACAAAAAAGCAAAAAACTGAGTCTGAGACTCAGTTTTTTCTTTTGATGAGAAACACCGCCGGTTGTAGCCCGCCGGCATCAGTACGAAATTCTTTGAGAAGTTCCAATTTATTGTTTCTGGCGACCAACTGACGCAAAAGTTGCATTTCAACTGTATAAAGGACTGCGATACCACCCGGGCGGAGCCATCCGGGAAGATTCCGAACCAGACTTTCATATAATTTTTTGTTAGAAGAATGACCGCCAACTCGGTTTCCGAAGGGTAAATTGGAAATAATTTCATCCAAAGGCTCCTCAGGCTGCCAAAAACGAGCATCGTGCAAAAGCAAATTTGCAGGTTGGTCGGCAGCATTAAAATTCTGACGGGCAGCATCCAGAGCCTGAGCACTGATGTCTATCCCAAACAGGCGGCAATCATGGATCTGTGCACGTTCCAGGAGCATCGTCCCGCTACCGCAGCAAGGATCGGCTACCACTGCATTTTCTTTTAAATATGGACGTACAAGCTCCAGTACGCCCGCAGCAGTTGCCGGATGAATCGAAGCAGGTAATTCTCGCTTACGATAAGCAAAGCGAGAATCCGGCAAGGTAAACAACTTGACGTCGAAGTTGACGAATTTCTCGTTTTTAGTTAACCGAAATTCCACTTCATAGGAAGAGGGGTTGTTAATGAGTTCTGCGCAATCAATAACCGAAACCAGTTCCTGCGCAACTTTTCCTCGCTCTTCAAAACCACGCAATTCCAAACGATAGGAAAAAGGCGGCAAACCTTGATGAACCGCCAAAAGAAATGGCAAAACTTTATTGCGACAGTATTCCCCTATTTTCTCCGCCGAAAAAACTTCTTTTTCAGCAAACACAAACAGTAGTTCATTCCAAAATCGGATCGATTTTAAAATCGAAGTATCGCAAATACTTATTTTGACATTTTTGAGTCCGAACCCTTCAACGGTAACTCCGGCATTTTGCAACGATTTTGCCAAATACCCTTCTGTTGATGCGGGGCAAAGCAATTTTGCCTTTACCGGCTCCACCAAGCCATTAAAAGGATGCTTCACAATAGATTGATAGGCAGATAACGCCTTTTTCAATGCTTCCGCCTCTGCTCTGTGATGTGGTACTTCTGTTTCGTCCGCAGGAGGCTGAAGTTGAAAAGTCTTCAAGTAATTTTCGGCTGCCGGACATTGTATGGCCCCTAAAGCCAGAAGCTGAGAAGGTCGCACCATGCGAACAGTTTCATTTTTCAATGCACAAATCAGTTCTTCGGCATCGACAGAATCAGCCAAGGCGCCAACCAAACGCGCAGTGTTTTTACGCATTTTAAAAGAATCTGCCTGTAAAGCTTTATATAACGGTGTACGGTCCTTAAGCCGTTTTTGCATTTCTTCCCGCCATTGTTTTTGTTTGGCCGCTCGAGCCAATAGCCCTGTTGCAGGGGCATCCCCTTCCAAAAACAAGGCCCAGGCCCCCTCAAAGGCAGCAGGAAGATTGCGAGCCAATTGTTCAGAACCGTTGGGTTCCCTTAATTTTTCGTATACCTGTTTTTTATTCATAAGCCAATTCAATTGTGATCACATTTTTAAGCTGACCATTAACGCCTTTGTACTCCACATTTTGCAAAGAATCAATCACAATCTTTTCCAATTCCCCTTTTTCATCGATATAAAAAGAGCGAACCTGACTTGCCTGTTCACGACGAATCTGGCGTTCATCGGAATAAGAGAACATATCGGTAACCGCTTTGCTTTTCAAAGTAAATAATATCACTTTTCCGGATTCAGTTTCTTCCATAATAACCGATTCAAAAAATTGCTTGCTGTAACGGAAGTTATTATCGATCCGAAAAAGAGAAAGATTGTTCATATAATTAGTAGAATGGGTGAGCATTGCTTTGGAATCCTCGGTGACATCAAGCCAATCACCGGAAGGAAGATCCAATTGATACACCTTATTTTCATCCGATTTATAAGAAGCCACCAACACGCCATTTGTAAAATCGTTGCGTTCAAAGATTACGTTTTCTTCCTCATCTGTGCTAAAGGTGTAATCAATAATCCCTTTGGAATTATTTTTTTCATCGATGGTATCTTCATTCACTGTAGTGACTTTAATAGACCCCTGCTTGTGGGAAATTGTCGCCTTTACCGCCGCTTCATAGGCCGCAAAAGCAGCCTCCGTTTCAGGAGTATCTTTGAAGGTATCACAGCTGCACAGAGACAACATAACCACAACTATAATTAAATATAAAACTGTTTTTTTCATAGGCTCACCTCATTTATATTATAATTATATTCTATCCCTATCAAATGTCAAGCAGAACAAAATAAATATCCCCCCGTATAACGGGGGGTATTTCATTTTCGGGCATAGCCCTAATACTACTGGCTGCGCACAAGTGCGCTTTTGGTTGGCCTGCCAGCCGAGCAATTGTTACTTACTACCCATAAATGGGTCCCGTGGGT
>JAZOXD010000288.1:0-15450 GCA_045659565.1 Eubacteriales bacterium
GCGTTTTCCAATATACCGTGGGGCAGTATTCCGCGGGCATTGATAATGGCTTCCATATTATAACTCCTTGAGTTCTTCTAAATTCCAGCGCACCGAGTGGAGAGAACAAAAATCGTCCCCGGGGCATTTTTGGTAATAAACGGTGAAGATATCCCCGTTTTCCAGTTCCACGGAGGTAGGGTAGCCGTGATCCCAATCGATGGGCACGGAACCGATCCGCACGTCGGGGCCCCAGGTTTCACCCAGATCGTAACTGATCCGCACGTATTCCCCCATAGGCTCCACACGCCGTGAATAGGCCAGGATCAAGGCCCCCGAGGAATGAAGCAACAGATGGGGCGGCGCGCCCTTTAAATCTAACAGGCGGGGTTCTTCCCAGGTTCTGCCTTGGTCCTTAGAGCGGGTGGTAAAGATCTTCAGAGTTTCGCGACCCGGGGTGCTTTCGCAACGAACGGCCGCGAACAGTTCCCCGTTGGGCAAGGGCAAAACGTAAGGCTCGCTTAACAGCTCCTCTTGCAATTCAGGGGGGCAGGGAAGCTGAGAACGGTATTCCCAGGTTTTGCCTTCGTCATAGGTCACATAGGCAAGAATATCTAAATTGGTGCGGTCCAGGGCGTATTTCCGCCCAACGTAAAGAATACTGCCGTCTTGCAGGATGGCGGGTCCGTGGGGGGCAAATACGGGGGCATCCCGCTTTTCGCTCCAGGTTTTGCCGTTATCGTGAGAAATGCGGACGATGGACCGCCGTTCCACGGCTTCGGGGGGCAAGGTTTCCCAAAGGGCCCGCATTCCCATAGAAAGGGGGGTGCGGATCTTATAATGGGGCTTAATTCCCGCTTGGGAATCCCATTGGGCATATTGGTCGGGGGAATGATTGCAGGAACACATCAACAGATTTTCATCCCCCCAGGCCAAAAGGCCCACGTCCCGATCGTCTAAATAGGAATCGTTGATGATACGGGGGCC
This sequence comes from Eubacteriales bacterium, assembly GCA_045659565.1. Lineage (GTDB taxonomy): Bacteria > Bacillota > Clostridia > Oscillospirales > QAKW01 > QAKW01. Next base: position 967 of record JAZOXD010000288.1, read on the forward strand.
AAACCAGGTTTCCCCTTCATCACGGCTTTCGTATAAAAAGTTTTTTCCAAAGGGGCAGAAGTGCCCTTGGCGGTTGCCCGAAGCTCCCACGAACAGAGTGCCGTTTTTTGCGCGGGCTACCGTGGGCCATGCCTGATAGAGGAAGGCGCCGCTTTCGGTTCTGGAAAGAATTTGATGTTTCATAGTCAGCCTCCTTATCGTTATAATTTCATTATAACAGTCCCGCTTCTTTTTGTAAATTTGAAAAGAAGACAAATTTTTTTCTTGATGTCCTGCAAGGGTAAAAAAGGGGGCCGATACGGGCAGAGCGGGGAGGCTGCATAAAAGCCTTCCGTTTTACCGTATGGCAGAAGGTTTTTAACGGCACAAGCTTCATTTCACCATCGTTTGGCCTCTTATTCTGGCGAAAAGCAGAATTGCTTTTAAAAGACAGGGGACGGTTCAAAAGACAGGGGACGGTTCTGTGATTGATTTGTTGGTCCTATATTGACACACACGTGGCTACGGAATTTTTATTGAAAATATGCTGGCATCAGCCGAGTAGGAGGTGAAACCATGAACTATACCGATTTACCTGTTGGCTTTGCTATGGCCCTGGCCCAAAACCGCATCGCCTTGGAAAAATTCGGCGCCATGACCGACCCCCAAAAGCAACAACTCATTGTTCGGGCCCACTCCGTCCGCTCCCGCCGGGAGATGCACCAATTGGTTGCGGAAATCGGGAATATAACTTACAATTAAAAGAAGCATCATAACATAAAAGCGGCAGAGAAATCTGCCGCTTTTATGTGTTAGATCATGGATTTTTTGTATTCTTTCAAGGAAACGCCTGTGTGATATTTAAAGAATTTTCGCAATAATTCCGCCGATTCAAAACCGAGTTTTTGAGCAATATCTTGAGATGAACTATTTGAAAATTTAACAAATTGTTTGATTGCCGAAATCCGTGCCTCTGCTATCATTTCACTTAAACATTTGTTACTGTATTTTTTTACGGTACGATTCAAATGCGCAACAGTACATCCCATTGCTTCAGCAGTATATTCAGCTGTGATAGGGCGGAACGCATTTTGTTCTATCCATTCATGACATTTTTGATAAAGGCTCAATTCCACCGAAAAAGAATTACAAAGAATATTGAGTGTATTCAGAATATTCAGGAGCAATCCTTCGTTGACACCGGGTAGATTATCGTAGAAAGAATGGTTGCGGTATATTTGGTTAAACAATTCTTGGGTGTCTAACGGAGCCTTTATTATATAAGATCTTTTCGAGGATAGAATGAACTTTTCGGAATAATTAAAAACGATTTCAAATAGCTCTGTGGGCTTTGTTGCAAGGAAATTAAAACCGGTATATTTGGAAACATATATAATATTACCGCTTTCTATTATTTTGTTTTCAGATTCTATAGAACCTGAAGATATGAAAAACAGAGCATCGTTTTCAACTAAATTCGTATGGTAAACGAACGAGTTTTCTAAATGGTGTTTTTGTAATCTTAGAATAGTGAGCGAGGTTTGCCTTGGCTCTCTTACACCGAACGTGTATTTTTTGTCATCAACTGTGTATATCATATCATATTTTTTCCTGTTTTATAAAATTTTTTCTCTATCGAAAATAAATCAGGTATGCTATAATTATAACATAAATCAATAGTTTTTTCAAGTGTATGGAGGTTTTGAAAATGAAAATTGAGATTAAAAATAAATATTTAATTTTTCCTGTAAATACATTAACTACAAAAAAGATTTTGACCTTTAAAAGAAATTGTGAAACCGTATACCAAATTAATATTAAGTTGGATAACTGTAATCCTAATTTTTATGCTTATATTGATGTATCAAGATTTATTGGACAAACAATTGATATCCTCGTTTCACCTGAAATGAAGCTTGAATTTCGTGAAGCAGATAAAATGGACATTGATAATTTGTATCATGAGGCTATGCGTCCGCAAGTTCATTTTACAACAAAAAATGGTTGGATGAATGACCCTAACGGTCTTGTATATATCGATGGAACATACCATATGTTTTATCAATATAACCCTACTGAACCCAATTGGGATAATATGCATTGGGGCCACGCTGAGAGTAGCGATTTAATCCATTGGGAAGAAAAAGATGTGGCACTTTTCCCGGATGAGCGAGGAACTATGTTCTCGGGAAGCGCTATCTTGGATGATAAAAATCTCCTCGGCAAAAATGTTGGGAACAACAAATCTGCATTACTGTATTACACAACAACGGAACCTTTTTGTCAGCATATGTCTTATTCAACCGACAATTTTGAAACGATTGAACGGTATATCGACAAACCCGTTGTGCCTCATGTCAAAGGGAGGAACCGTGATCCTAAGGTTGTGTTCTGCGATGAACTTGGCTGCCATATCATGGTGCTCTATTTGGATGAAGATATATATTGTATTTTTAGATCCAATGATTTGATAAACTGGGAAGAAGTGCAGCGGATACATCTGGTTGGAGATAACGAATGTCCGGATATTTTTCCTCTTTATGACAGTGAAGGTGCTCGTAAATGGGTTATCATCGGCGCTCACGACAAATATTTGGTAGGTAACTTTGTAAATGGAAAATTTGTAGCCGAGCAATCGGAGATATCGCTCCATTACGGAAATTCCGGTTATGCGGGACAATCTTTCAGTAATTTACCAAATAACAGAATTGTAAGAATGGTTTGGGATCGATGGAGGTTGCCGGCATTTAATTTTAACGGACAAATGGGTATCCCGATGGAAATGTCACTGGGTAAATATGAGGGGTGCTATTATCTTCAAGCAAATCCTGTTGAAGAAATTAAAGGTATCTATAAAAACACAAAAAAATATCGCAATGTATCCCTTGCGATAGAAGAAACGTTTAGTGAAACTTTGCAGTGTACTGCTCAATTGTTGAAGTTTAAGGGTGAAAGCCTGGAAAACGGTGTGATGACTGTCAGCATATTTGGTAGAAGTATTGGTTTTGATTTTGCCAACAACAAAATGAATATTGGGGATTGTACGGCACCCATTTCTTTGACACGCAGCGGCTTGGACATCACCATCCTTGTGGATCGGTGCAGTGTTGAAGTGTTTGCCGATGGCGGAAAAATATTTATGTCCTGTTTGAACAACAATACAGTGAGTGATTTTAACATTCCTTATTTAACTATTCGGGCGGACAGAAAAATCACACTAGAAAACGTAGAAATCAATTCGTTAGACTCTGTATGGGGGAAATAGGATGAAAGTTTTATCGTTTGGTGAAATACTTTGGGATATCTATCCCGATAAAAAATATATAGGCGGTGCACCGTTTAATTTTGCAGCTCATCTTGCAAAGCACGACGAAGAGATTTATATGCTATCTTGTTTGGGGAAAGACGGCTTGGGAGAAGAGGCGTTATTGTGCCTTAAAGAATGCGGTGTTTTAACCGATTTTGTTTCTCTGTCTACTGTAAAGCAAACCGGCCAATGCTTGGTAACGCTTGATGAAAATGCGGTTCCGTCCTATGATTTGAAACAGGATGTCGCATACGACTATATTGATTGTGATACTCTTAATGAAGATTTTGATGTGTTATATTTTGGCACCTTAGCTTTACGCAATAAATATAATTTGGATTCCCTCGGTAAACTTTTGAAAAAACAAAACTTTAAAGACATTTTTGTTGACATTAATATACGGGCCCCGTTTTATAGTTATGAGTTGGTGGCATTTTGCATGAATAATGCCACCATATTGAAAGTTAGTTCTGAAGAATTGCCGATTGTTGCAGATTTACTTTCAATAGACCGCTCAATTGGATATAAAGAGTTTGCAAGAATCCTTAAAGAAAAGTATGCAAACTTAAGAATAATCGTTATTACTTTAGGTGCTGACGGTGCGTATTGCTTTGATTGTAAGCAAGACAAAGCATATAGCTGTAAATCGCAAAAAGTTAAGGTGGCTTCAACCGTCGGAGCGGGCGATAGCTTTTCTGCCGCTTTCTTGTATCAGTATTTTCGAAAAAAAGACATCCAATTTTCTTTAGAATACGCCTCAAAGATTGCCGGATATGTTGTTTCAAAATATGACGCAATTCCAAATTACAATTTTAATGATTTTCTTTAAATCTGTTGGTCTTGATATTACATATATTAACAAATTTAGGAATCCTATCATACAAAGAAATCGTGCCAATTTGGTGCGGTTTCTTTGTGTTTTATGGGGGATTTAAAAATTATCGGTACAAATAATTTGTTGGTCCTATATTGACACACACGCGGCGGGAAGCAGAAAATCTCAATATAAACCTGGCGGTATGCCAGGTTTATACCTTTAAAAAGAACAAATAGAGGGATCATTCAATATTTGATTTATAACGGTCTTTCGAGGATGTCGGGTTCTATAATCTTTATTATTTTCTGCGTTCGGTGCCTTTTTTGACAGTCTCATCAGGTCTTTCGACCTGCTTTTTTCTATATCTCGTATCTGTTGTTGAGTTCCTGCACGTATTCCCGGGGCGTTTTTTTCAGCCGCCGCTTAAAAACGGAACTGAAATAGCTTTGGGAGGAAAAGCCGCAGGCCAAGGCAATCTCGGTAACCGAGCGGTCGGTGGTGAGTAGCAGGTCGATGGCTTTTTTGATGCGCTGATCCTCTACGTAATCCCGCAGGGTTTTGCCCATTGCCGCCTTAAAGCGATTGTGAAAATGGATGGGGCTGAGATGCGCAACCGCCGCCACCGTTTCCAAGCGAAGATCTTCGGTCAGATGCTCCTTAATATAGTTCAGGGTCGTGTCGATCACGGTGTTTCCGCTCATATTGTGGTGGCGGTGGGTTACAGAAGACTCGCAATGGAGGGTATAGATCAACTCCATCAGCAGGCTATGTAATAACACCGCATCCTCTGCCCGACCGTTGTTTTGGCAACGGATGATCTTTTTAAAAAGGGTGGCATAGACCTCCCGCCGTTCGGTGGAGATAAAAGACGGCAGTTCCATCAGCATCTCATAAAGCGCACCGTCTGATACCCTAAAATGAACGTAATAGCATCGGAACGGGAATTGGGTATACCGAACCTGCCCCGGCTTGGCGCAGATCAGCAGATTGGGGGTAATTGCTCTGGAGCAAGAATCGATATAAGAGACACCACCCTCCTCCGCCAACTCCAATTCAAAGACGGTGGTACGTCGGTCTTTGCTGACCGCAATATTCTTGGCCTCGATTTTAGAATTATAGATCCCCATGGAGATTATTTCAGGTAAATTGATCATATTGTGCTCCGAACAGTAATATTTCAAACGAAAATAGTAAAATATTGCTATTTATTCGATAAAATATATAATATAATCAATTTATCAAAATGTCAATGGGGGTATTACAATGAAAGAATTTAAAGTAAAAGATCACGAAAGTTCCCTGCTGCCCGAGGGTGAATGGGAACTGGTTTGGTCCGACGAGTTCGACGGGGACGAGCTGGACCGCAGCAAATGGGACTATCGGACCTGCATGATGCAAAGGGAACATCCCGCCTGGACCGAAAATGGTGTGCATTTAGACGGCGAAAGCAACTGCGTGTTCACCCTGATGGAAGAGGACGGCAGGCCCGTCTGCTCCCAACTGCAGACCGGCTATAATTATATGGATCAGCCGGTGATGAAAACCACCTTTGCCCGTGATCATCTGCAATGGCCTCTGGGCAAGTTGCGGCAAAACAAATTTCTTCACGCCCACGGCTACTATGAATGCCGTTGCCGCCTGCAGCAAAAGGATGGCTGGTGGTCCGCCTTTTGGATCCAATCTCCCGTGATCGGCGCTTCGATCGACCCCGCCGACACCGGTGTGGAGATCGATATTATGGAATCCTTCTATCCGGGCGAGGTCCACGGCCATAACGTCTTCACCGGCGGTTACGGATTGGATATGCAACGCAGAAAGGTGGGCGGATTCGACGGCCTTGATACAAGCGTGTTCCACACCTTCGGTCTTTTGTGGGATGAAACGGGCTATACCTACTTTGTGGACGGCAAGGAGGATGGCAAGATCACCGATTTTATCACCGCCCGCCCGGAATTTATTTTGATCTCTACGGAGCCACAGGGCTACCGCTATGAGGATCATCAACCCACCAAGGAGGCTTATGAGGCAATCGGTGATACCTTTGTGGTGGATTACGTACGTGTTTTTGAAAAGAGAGCAAAATAATGGTCCGACTGACACAAAAGGGGAAAATTTCCCCAAAAAGTGCAAGTGAAATCAAACGTTCGCATGGGGATCGGCTTTGAAAAGTTGGATCGGGACGTGTTTGATCCCGAAAAGGCCTGTGACCACGTGACAAAGATCGGCGGATAGCCCGCCGATGCTCACCTTCGGCAATTTTGTGTAAGATATCCGTTAAATGAATAAAAAAGGAGGTCTTTCGACCTGCTTTTTTAGGTGTTCATTACGTGGTGATACATTTTTTCAACAGCTTCCGACATATTGATCGGGATCAGCTTCACTTCCGGAAAGAGGTTGGGATATACGATGAATAATTGATGGGCAAAGCCTTGGCCCATCCAATCCAGCCCTTCGAAATCCAGTTCGACCTCTTCAAATTGTTCCAACCGATTACAGAGTCGCTTGGCCTGGGAGCGGGAAACCGGCGATGAACTGAAAAAGTTTTTCAAGGGCAGCTTTGTTTTCCAAAATCCACCGTCCACATTTGCATATTGATCAAAAATCTCCTTAACACATTTTTTCGTATCATTACGCAATGACATTAAAACAAAGGTCCCGGATAATGACGCTTTTTCGGCAATTGCCAAATCCGTACGCTCAAATCGGTTTTTGGAAAAGATTTTTCCGTCGGAAAGAATGAAGAAATCATCCACCATTTTTGAGCTAAAAAAGATCCCTTCGCCGGAATGGTTTGCATCGTCGGTGGTCAGCTTTCCTTTGAACAGTTCGCCAATGGCTTCTTCTAATGACTCCATACCAAAATGATCCCGGATTTTTTTAAAGATCCCGATTCCGTTATCATAAATTGAAACAATGGTATCCAGAGAATTCTGCCGCACATTCACAACAACGTTTTCTGCCGCCGAGTGATCAATGGCATTATTTATCATCTCTGTGAAAACATAACTCCAGATAGACCGAACATTTTCAGGAAAGGCTTGAACGTATGGTTCCAACGTGCGTTCATACACCGTAATATCGGATTGCAGATCTCCTTCTGAACGGGAAAGGAAAAATTCTTTTTCGATACAATTCAGTTCATATTTTCCTCGTTTTTTACGAAGCAGAACCTTGTTTTCGATCAGTTCATCAATGTATCGATGAACGGTATTTTGATTGATTCCCAGATTTTCAGAAACGGTTTTAGAGAGCGTTTCGCACCCTTCTTCGGCTTTTTCTAAAATATAAGCAATAATAGAAGCCTTTTTTTCTTGACTGAATTTCATATGATCACTCCTTATACAATGATTATACGATCTTATTCTTAGTTTGTCAATTAGTTATTCGCTATAAATAATTGTCTATTCTTTTTAATTAACGTTAAAGTGAATAACGATGCTTTTTGAGCAGGACATGCGCTTTTGCAAGTTATTATTCGCTATAAATTTAGAATTATTCTTTTTAATTAACTTTAAAGCGAATAAGTATAGACAAAAAGCTCCCCCGATGGGGGAGCTTTTTGTTATGCCGGATGGGCGGCGAGGGTTTTGGCAAGTTTTTTCGCCGTGGGGAAGAACACAAACAGTAAGGTAAGGATAGAAAGTGTCCAGCCGATGGGCCAAACCAGATACAGGAAGGTCAGGTTGGGTACCAGCGGGAAAATGAGGTACACCCACACAAAACGGAACGCGCACATAAATATCAGCGTAGAAATTGTTGCAGAAAGGGGTTTGCCCATTCCCCGCAGGGCCGCCCCAAAGATCTCGTTGATGCCGCAGACAAAATAGGTGCTGGAAATAATGATCATTTTTTGCCGGGAAAAGGCAATTACCGCAGGATCCGAGGACATAATGGACGAAAGCTGAGAAGAAAAGGTTGCCGAAAGCGCACCAAAGGTGGCGCCCAGACAAACGGTGATCAGAATCCCCTTCCACACAGACTGCATCGCCCGTTTAACGTTGCCGGCGCCGATGTTCTGGCTTACATAGGGCATAACCGCCAAGGCGGTTGCCGTGCAGATCTGATAAAGAATACCGTCATAATTATTGGCAATGGAAATCCCCGTTGTGGCCTTGGGACCAAAGGAATTGACCGTGGCCGTAATGATCACGTTGGCAACGGAATACAGGGCTTGCTGCAGGCCGGCAGGGATACCGATATGCAGCATCCGAACCGCTTCTTTTTTATAAAAGCGGATATTTCGTATACGGAGCTTTACCGTCCCTTTGTTTCGGATCAGCGCCCGCAGCCCCAAAATCGCAGAAAGGCTCCAGGAAAGGATGGTAGCAACGGCAACCCCTTCCACACCCATTTTAAAGTGTGCGATGAACAGGAAGGATGCCGCCCCTTTTACCGCACCCCCAACGGTCAAAAACACCATGGGGCGGCGGGAATCACCCGTGGAGCGGAGAATGGCGGCGCAAAAGTTATATATCATCAGGATTGGCACGCCGGCAAAGTATAACCGAAAATATAGCGTTGCCTGGGAAAGCAGTTGTTCCGGACAGTTGGTCCACCGCAGGAACACTTCCGCCCCGCTGACCCCGATGATGGCAAGGGCAATTCCCCCTGCCACGGAAAACGCCATAGCAGACCCCACAGCCCGATCCACTCCGGCTTGGTCCTGCCTGCCGATGTTTTTGGCAATCACCACGTTGGCGCCGGAAGAAATGCCAATCACAAGGCCTGTAATCAGGGTGATCAGGGTTCCGCAGACGCCCACCGCCCCAACGGCGATACCGCCGCCGGTATCATAGGTTTTCAAGATGGTCATATCAATAATATTGAACAGCGACTGCACCACGTTCATAATCATAACGGGGATGGAAATGGAAAGAAGCCCCTTTACGATGGAGCCTGATAGCATATTGACGTCTGTTTTTTTCATTGCTTCCACCTCCTATTAAAACTTCCTATGTATCATACCGCATTTTTCTTTTAATTGCAACCCGAATTCCCCCTTGGCCTTGAAAAATCTGCCCCTTGATCCTCAAAACGGAAGGGTCCGGGGGCTTGCCCTGAGGGGAGCGTTTTGTCATAATAGAAAAAATACATTTTTGGGGGGAGGCGCAAAAAGATTAATAATTTTTAAATTGACATCTTTTCCCCAAAAGTGTAGGATATTATTAAAAAAATGTAAAAGGAGGTATGGTCTTATGCGAAAAAATCTTCAGAAAGCGGTTGGCACCCATTTCGGAAAGCCGATCTGGTTGGCCACTATGATCAAACCTCCGGAAATGGCAACTAAATAATCGTATTTTAACAGTTTTAATTTAAAAGGAGTAAAAAATATGTGGTTTTGGTTGTCTATTATTACCCTGATCTGCTGGTCAGGATCGGATCTGTTTTCCAAGATCGGTTGCCGGGATGCATCTGATCAATACAGTCATTTAAAAATGGTAATGGCGGTGGGCGTTGTGATGGGCCTGCACGCCGCTTATGAGGTCTTCATCGGCGGAACCGAGATTTCCCTGAAGATTATGCTTACTTATCTGCCCGTTTCTCTGCTTTATATCGGCTCCATGGCCATGGGCTATCTGGGTCTGCGGTATATTGAACTTTCTATCTCGTCCCCCATTTGCAATTCTTCCGGCGCTCTGGTGGCGGTGATGACCCTGTTTATGGTGGGCTTTTCGGAATTTTCGCCCCTGGCTTTGGGGGCCATCGTTCTGGTTTGTGCCGGCGCCATTGGCTTAGGGGTTGTGGATTATTTAGAGGACGACGAGCTTCGGGCCCAACGCCAGGAAGCCGGCAATTATAAATATTCCAAAAGTTTTCTTGCGCTGGCCTTGCCGGTGGCTTATTGCATCCTGGATGCCATCGGCACCTTTGCCGATAACCGGGTTTTGGAAACCTTGAACGAGGATAGCGCCAATGTGGCCTATGAGCTCACCTTCCTTCTGGTAGGGGTTCTTTGCTTCATCTATGTGGTGTTGATTAAAAAGCAAAAACTGGTGCCCAAGATGGAAGGCCCCAAATATCTGGGTGCCCTTTGCGAAACCGCCGGTCAGTTTGCTTATATTTATGCCATTTCCGATACCCAGCATCTGGCCATGTCTGCCCCGATCATTTCTTCCTACTGTGCCGCTTCGGTGCTTTGGAGCCGGATCTTCCTGAAGGAAAAACTTTCCCTCAAGCATTATCTGATGATCATTCTGGTAGTGATCGGTATTGCCATTATGGGATTTTTGGATCTGTAAAAATAAAAAAGTGCGTGTTTCACGCACTTTTTTTATTTATCTGCGGGTGTCTACTTCCAAAATCTCGCCGTTATAAAGGCGGCAGGAGATCTTTGCCTCGTTGGTGAGAATCTGGGCGGGGAAGATTTCCGCCAACTTCATTTCCTTGCGGAAGAATTCTTCGTTTCGGAAGGTATAGCGTTGTCCGTTTAATTCGCAAAAAACATCGGAAATGGGATAATTGGAAGATAGGGTTTCCATAGAAAGCATCGGCTCCACCGAAAGGCGGATTTTGGCTTCCTGCACCCGGGAAGGATCTTGGAATTCCGCAAAGGTGAAGGGGATATAGTGGGTGTCGAAAAGTTCTTTAAAGGAATATTTCACATCCACATAGCCCTGAGCGGTGTAGTGATCCCCCTCCGGGGTGATACGAATATGGTTGGGGTGGGGAACATAACAAACCTGCTCGGTCATCAGGGTATAGCTTTGCTCTCCGTCAATGGTTCCGTCTGCCTTGCGTACAATGTATGGCAGGGCGGTGTTCATCCGCACGTGGCCGCAACAACCCACCCCATCGGCGGGTTTCATTTGGGCATAGGATTCAAACATGGTCTGCTCCCCGTTTTCCCGGCAGATATCTTCGCAGGTGTAGCCCTTGGGGTCGATGCGTTTTTTGATGAATTTGGTCACATTCGGTTGAGAATACCGATAGGGCCCCACCGGTAAAAAGCCATTGGCATGGGTCAAAAACATGGTATACCCCAAATAAGCGGAGGTTACCACCCGGGCCCAGGCCATACAAGCGCTGCCGGAGCAGGCGTTGCCGAAATGGCGGATATTTTGAAAAATATCCCCGGAAAGATCCAGCATCCCGGTCTTGGGATCTATAAATTCCGCCACCCGATAAAGGTTGCCGGCGCCCCGGGTTACATAGGGAAGCCCGCCGTAAACCTTGCCCGCCAACAGCCGGCGGGAGCGCTTCTGGCTTTCAATGGTATAAACAAAATCCTCCGGGAACCGGTAGCAGAATTCGTTTTCTAATTTCATATAATCGATGCAGATCTGCCGCAGTTCTTCTTCCGTCATCCCGGGTTTGGCAATGGGGATGGCCTGCAGCCGCTCCGCCAGGTTGGCGGTTGGCATTTTAGTGGCGGTTTTGCCCGGGCGCAGACTGCATTCAAACACCCGGAAGCCGGAAAGTTCCACCCCGTTGATCAAGGTGATCGTCAAGCCGATCTGATAGGTACTCTCTTTTGTTTCAAAGGGTTTCATCTCCGGTAGCGGCAATATATCCTTCAATAAAAAGGTTTCTGTGCCGTTTTCAAAAAGATGTTCTCCCTCCAGTGCGATGGCTCCCTTCCGCATCTTGATTTGGTATACGGCCTTGGTCATCGGCACCCGGCAGTGGATACGAACTTCTGCCAATTCCTCCAGGGAAAGGGCGGCGGCATAGGTTTCGCATTGTACCGCATTTTTAAAAGCGGCGGGGTCCCCCATTGTTTCATACCAGGTGGTGTCGGTTTTGATCATGGTGATTCTCCTTGATTGTTCTTCCATTTTTAAGAATATCATATTTTTTATCTTTGCGCAACTATGGAAATTCCGGAAGAAGCGTGATATAATAAAGAAAAAACTTTCAGGAAGCTTGCGCAGTGAACTGGTAGAATTTAATCGATTATATGAACATCGAAAGGAGAGATAAACGGATGAAGAGATGTCGATTGTTATTATCATTGCTGGTTGGGATGTTCCTGATTTCTTCTTGCGCCTCTGCTTCTGACGTGTATTTTGAAGCATCGCCGGACGTTTATCTGGTTGAGCCCGCCGGTGGGCCGGAACGGCTTGATACCCCCGGAGAAGAGCCGGTGGAGGGCGATCCTATCCGGGATGAAACACCGGCGCAGACGGTGGTGCAGGATCCGCAAGGAGAATCAAAAGAATCGGAAGATGATTCGGACGGTTGGGTTGAAAATTGGAGTACAGAATGGGAAGACCACTGGGACGAGGATGAGTCCAAATATTATGAAGGACCTTGGAACGAACCCCGGGAGGAATCGAAGAAAGAGCCTGCAGCGGGATCGCAACAACCGCAGACAGTAAAACCGCAGACGGAGCAAAAGAAACCCACGCAATCGCAAAAGTTACCCGCCGTTACGGTTCCCGCAACGAATGATAACTCCGTTGATGCCCTTCTGGGTGTCAATCGATTGCGCCCGGATTATAATCTTGGGATTTGCCAGAATTTGAGCGGCGAGGTTTCGGTGCTTCTGTTCTATATGGATGATTATCAAGGCACCTGGACTGCAGATAAAATAGACAAATTCACCAATCAAGAGGTGGGACCGGGGCTGGTGTTTTTGGAATTGTATGCCACCAAATATGGGGTGGACCTGGATCTGAATATCAAGGGCGTCTATTCCGGGATATTCTATAGCGGCGAGGTGGTCGTCGATACCAGAGGGGTCGGCTATTCGACGAATGATGCTCTGGATCAGGCGGCAAGGCAGTTAAATTGGTCCACCGATGATGAAATGGTGGAATCCTTTATCAATCAATACGGCACAGAAGTGGTTTGCATCACCATTTTTGATAAAAAAGGAACGGCCTATGCCATCAATCCGCCCCGGGGCAGTAGCAGCAAGGTGCAGGAGCACGTGGTTCTCTTTACGATGGATCTTGAATCCGGAGGAAAGGACCCGGTGGGTTCCCAATCGTCCGTTACCGCCCACGAAGTTTTGCACCTTTACGGCGCAGAGGATTTTTATATTACCTCGGGCAGAAAAGAATTGGCCAAAAAACATTACCCTGCCGATATTATGCTGGGCGCCAATTACTATATCGGCACCAATAATATTACGCCGGCAACCGCATTTTACGTGGGGTGGACCGATAATGCCCCCAACGTGCTTAGCGAAGCGGGCTGGAACGAATAAAGGAGTGCTTTAATGATCAATATTTTGGAACACGCTGTGGAATTGGTATTGCCCTATATCATTTCCCTTTTGGAAATTATGGGAATCATCGTGGTGGCCTGGAGCGCCATCAAGGCCTTTTGGGAATATATTCAGAATTCCTTTTTCCATAAGAACCTGGATCTGCAGGCCCATTTTGCCAACGGCCTGGCCACGGGCCTGGAATTTAAAATGGCCGCCGAGATTTTAAAAACCGTTTTGGTGCGCTCTTTGAACGAACTTTTGATTTTGGGCGCGGTGATTTTGTTGCGGGCTCTGTTGAGTTTGCTGATCCATTTTGAAATGAAAAAGACGCACAATAAAAAGCGCCGCTACAAGAGCGGCGCTTTAAATGAGGAGAACCGATGATATTTCTGATTTTAGCCATCATCAGCAGCGCCCTGATCTCGGTATTGATGCGGCTCAGCGCCGACAAGGTGCAGGGTCGATTGGGGATGCTGGCGATGAATTACGCCATGTGTGTTGGATTGGCGGCAGTGTATCTGTTGGGGAGCAGTTCCCCGTTTCCCGGCGGGCGCACCTTGGCGTTGGGCAGCCTGAACGGGTTGCTTTATTTGGGCAGTTTTGTATTGTTTCAGCAGAATGTTCAAAAAAACGGTGTGGTGCTTTCTTCCATTTTTATGAAGCTGGGGCTATTGGTACCCATGGTGCTTTCTATCGCGCTTTTTAGGGAACTACCCGGCTTGATGCAGTGGATGGGCTTTGTTTTGGCGATAGCCGCCATCCTGCTGATCAATTTTGAAAAGGGCAGTGGCAGCCTTGGTCCCGGCCTGATTTTCCTTCTGTTGGCCGGCGGTGCGGCAGACGGAATGAGCAAGGTTTTTGAAGAATGGGGCAACCCCGGTCAAGGGGATCCGTTTTTGTTTTATACCTTTGGCGTGGCGCTGGTTCTGTGTCTGGGGCTCACCTTTGGGAAGAAAGAAAAAATTGGTAGAAAAGAAGTGCTTTTTGGTCTTATGATCGGCGTTCCCAATTTCTTTTCGGCCAAATTTTTGCTGGCCTCCTTAAGCACCGTACCGGCGGTGGTGGCGTATCCCACCTTCAGCGTGGCAACGATTTTAACAGTAACCTTGGTGGGCGTTCTCTTTTTTAAGGAACGGCTGAAAATGCGCCAATGGATCGGCGTGGCTGCAATTTTAGTGGCTTTAGTATTACTGAACATATAAAAAATCCATCCAAGGCCAACAACCC
>JAZOXD010000289.1:0-4306 GCA_045659565.1 Eubacteriales bacterium
GGCCGTTCTTCACTTCCAACTTGGCGATCAGATCAAAGAGAGCGGTATGAATCGCTTCCTGGTTCCAATCCTCCAAGCCTTCCAGAACCGGCAGGATCTCCTTCAGGCTCTCCAGGGAGTTTTCGGGGTTGGTCTTCATCTTTTTATGGGTATAAAGCTCGTTGTCGTATTCCGGCAGAGCATCAAAGAAATCGATCTGACCGGGAATCTCGCTCAGGATCTGGCAGCGGCCCTGCAGCAGGGCAGCCAAAGCCTTCAGATCCACGGCGGGGTTGTGGATGGATTCCTGCAGATAAGGCAGGGCCATCTCATAAAATTCCTCGGCGGGCAGAGCCTTGATGTATTCGCCGTTGAGCCAATTGAGTTTTTCGGTATCAAAGATGGCAGGGGATTTGGAAATGCCGGCGATATCGAATTCCTGAATCAACTCTTCCAGGGTGAATTTTTCCTGCTCGCTCTTGGGCGCCCAGCCCAAAAGGGCAATATAGTTCAGCACTGCATCCTTCAGATAACCCTTTTTGATCAGGTCCTCGTAAGAAGCGTCGCCGTTACGTTTGGAAAGCTTGTTGTGGGCATCCTTCATAACAGGTGCGCAATGCACATATTTGGGGATCGCCCAGCCAAAGGCTTCATAAAGCAGGTTGTATTTGGGGGCAGAGGAAAGGTATTCCTTGCCGCGTACCACGTGGGTAATGTTCATCAAATGATCGTCTACCACATTGGCAAAGTTATAGGTGGGCAGGCCGTCGGTTTTGATCAGGATCTGATCATCCAGTTCGCTGTTATCCACGGTGATTTCGCCGTAAACCTCATCCTGGAAGGTGGTGGTCCCGGTGGTGGGCACCTTTTGACGGATGACGTAGGGCACGCCGGCGGCCAACTTGGCTTCTACTTCCTCTTTGGAAAGATCCCGGCAATGGCCGTCGTATTTGTGGGGCACCTTGGAAATGGAATGGATCAGCTTCAGTTCTTCCAGCCGCTCCTTATCGCAGAAGCAATAGTAAGCGTGGCCGGTGGCCACCAATCTTTTGGCATATTCCAGGTAGCAGCTTTGCCGCTCGCTCTGGATATAGGGGCCATAATCGCCACCCACATCGGGGCCTTCATCCCAATACATACCGGTTTCCTTCATGGTGCGGTAGATGATATCAACAGCGCCTTCTACATACCGCTCCTGGTCGGTATCTTCAATCCGCAGAATAAATTTACCGTTATTCTGGCGGGCGATCAGATAGGTATACAAGGCGGTACGCAGGTTCCCAACGTGCATATAACCGGTGGGGCTGGGCGCAAATCTGGTTCTTACAGTCATTTTTCAGTCTCCTTATTGCAATAAAATGCCATTTTAGTTTTACTAAATAATATAATATTATTTAATTTTTCAGTTGTCAAGTGCTTTTATTTGTGTTATGATAATCTATATCATAATGGATAAATCCGTTCCAGCGAGGTTTTAAAAGATGGAAAAAACAATTTTCAGCGGAATTCAGCCCAGTGGTGTGATCACCTTGGGCAACTATATCGGCGCGGTGCGCAATTGGAGCAAGGTCAGCGACCAGGGCAAGGGAATCTTCTCTGTGGTGGATCTTCATGCTATTACCGTGCGTCAGGATCCCAAGGAACTTCACGAGCGCATCCTTTCCACCTTGGCGATGATCATTGCCAGCGGCGTGGATCCTCAAAAGAACCTGATCTTTATTCAAAGCCACGTGCCCCAGCATTGCGAGCTTTCCTGGATCCTCAATTGCTATACCATGTTCGGGGAACTTTCCCGGATGACCCAATTCAAGGATAAATCCCGCCGGTATGCGGATAATATCAACGCCGGCCTTTTCGATTATCCCGTTTTGATGGCGGCAGATATTTTGCTTTACGATACCGATTTGGTGCCCGTTGGGGTGGATCAGAAACAGCATCTGGAACTGGCCCGGAACATTGCCAGCCGGATGAATGGAATCTTCCCCGATCTGTTCACTGTGCCCGAAGGCTATATTCCCTCCGTTGGCGCAAAGGTGATGTCGTTGACCCAACCGGATAAAAAAATGAGCAAATCCGATCCCAACCCCAAAAGCTATATCAGCGTGATCGATGAACCGGCCAAGATCTTGAAAAAGTTCAAAAGCGCCGTTACCGATTCCGAAAATCGTATCGCTTTTGAAGAAGGTCGGGACGGGATGAATAACCTGCTCACTATCTATAGCGCCATGACCGGCGAGAGTATCGAAGAAGCGGTAAACCGCTTTGCCGGCCAGGGCTACGGCACCCTGAAGGTGGCGGTGGCCGAAGCGGTGATCGCCGAGCTGGCCCCCCTGCAAGAGGAATACCGCCGGCTGATGGCCGATCCCGGTTACCTGAAAGAGGTGTACACCCGCAGCGCACAGGAAGCGCAGGCCATTGCCGAAAAGACCTTGGCAAGAGTACACGAGCGGATCGGCTTTGTGGGCCGTTAAGGTTGAGCGAATCATCCGATCCCGCCCCAAGGGGCAGCGTTCGGTGCTTTTCTCCCATCCGTTCTTGCCAGTGTCGGATTAACGAGTATTTTAACACAGGGTGAGTAAAAATCCGCCTTTTAAGACGGTGTTCAATCGATTCGCTTTACCCTGAGTGAGGTGTTGTTTCTATGACGAAATTTGATTACCTGATCATCGGCTGCGCCTGGCTGCTGGCGGCTCTTACCAGCTTCCTTTGCACGCCCTTGGCAATGAAGGTGGCCCATAAGATCGGCGCCATCGATGTGCCCAAGGATACCCGCCGGATGCATAAAAAGCCCATCCCCCGGCTGGGCGGTCTGGCCATCTTTATGGGCTTCTTCGTCAGCACGATGGTTTTTACCTTTAATTTTATTTCTTTGCCCATTTACGGAATGTTATTGGGCGCAACGGTGATTATTGCCCTGGGGATGGCTGATGATGTGCTGGCCCTGAAGGCCAGCCGGAAGTTCATCTTCCAACTGATCGCTGTAGCCATTCCCGTGGTGTGCGGGATCCGCATTGAGCGGGTGCCGGATTTCTTCGGAAAGGGATCCTACATTGAACTGCCCCTGGCTTGGCAGATCGCCGTCAGCATTGTGTGGCTGTTGGCTATTTTGAATGCGGTGAATATCATCGACGGTCTGGATGGCCTGGCCTGCGGCGTTTCTTCTATTATGACCCTGAGCGTGGCGGGTATTCTGATCCTGCTGGAAGCTCCTCAGGTGGCCATCATTGCGGCGGCTCTGGCCGGCGCCTGTATGGGCTTTTTGCCCTTCAATTTCAACCCGGCCAAGCTGTTTATGGGGGATACCGGATCCATGTTCATCGGTTATACCCTGGCATGTCTTTCCACCATCGGGTTGTTCAAGGCCTATGCCATTGTGGCATTCTTTGTGCCGATGCTGATTTTTTTGCTTCCCATTTTCGATCTGCTGTTTGCAGCAGTACGCCGGATCTTAACCGGCCATTCTCCAATGCAGGCGGACAAAAGCCATCTGCATCATAAGCTGATCGCCATCGGTTTTTCTCAAAAACAGGCGGTGCTGATCCTTTACGGTGTAGCAATGCTGCTGGGCCTTTGCTCGGTGCTGATCACCGCCGATAGCGTGATCAAGGCGCTGATTGTCATCGGTGCAGCGTTTATCATTATTCTGCTGGGTGCATTGATTTTGTACCGGCGGGAAAAGAAGGCAGAAAAAGAGGAGGAATCTTCCCATGAGTAAGATCAAAGTGATGTCAATGTTCGGAACCCGGCCGGAGGCCATCAAGATGGTACCGGTGGTAAAGGCTTTGGAAAAACAACCGGAGATCGAAAGCATCGTTTGCTTATCCGGCCAGCATCGGGAGATGCTGCAGCAGGTGCTGGATGCCTTTCAGGTCGAAGACGATTATAATTTGAATATTATGAAACCCCGACAAACGGTCACCACCATTACTTCCAGTATCATTGAAGGATTGGAACAATTATTTAAAGAAGAAAAGCCGGATCTTTTGCTGGTCCACGGCGATACCACCACTGCCTTTGCCGGCGCTTTGGCCGGTTTTTATGCCGGAGTGCCCGTTGGTCACGTGGAAGCAGGCTTAAGAAGCTTTGATAAAACCTCTCCCTTCCCCGAGGAGATGAACCGGTGCCTCATTTCCCGCATTGCGGATTTCCATTTTGCGCCCACCCCTGCCAATCGGGAAAATCTGGAAAAAGAGCAAACGGTCGGCAAGGTTTATGTAACCGGTAATACAGTTATTGACGCATTAAGTATGACAGTTTCTTCCGATTATGTATATCGGGATGACGATCTGCAGAAAATAGATCTGAACAAGGGCCGTCTGGTACTGGA
>JAZOXD010000290.1:0-14809 GCA_045659565.1 Eubacteriales bacterium
ATCAAAATTATCTCGAATCAATTAATCAAAATCTTAACCTCTTAACCTTCGACCAACTCCAACTACTCGAACAAGTATACTTCCAACTCAACTATCATTGCAATTTCTTTATGCCCGAAGAATCATATAAAAATTTCGTAAATCTATATTTAGATACTCCTTGTAAAAATAATCCTCAAACATATAAATACTTAATAACCTTATTAATCACACAATACACACCTAAAAACAATTACCTTCCCGTTCTTGAAGCTATCG
Organism: Eubacteriales bacterium; assembly: GCA_045659565.1. Classification (GTDB taxonomy): domain Bacteria; phylum Bacillota; class Clostridia; order Oscillospirales; family QAKW01; genus QAKW01. The sequence continues at coordinate 259 of JAZOXD010000290.1, forward strand.
AAATGATACTTAACAATTATCCTTTAATAAAAATTATCAATACCCTCTACTACGATTATAAACATAAGTAGTACTTTTACTACTTATGTTTCATTACAACAGCTTCTCTTCAAACACACCCCCGCCAGTTGTTTGATTTTTGAACAACTACTTTATTTTCATTTATTTTACTAACAATATATTCTATTTTTTCTAAATACAATTATTATAAATTTTTGCTAAAAAATTTATAATATAAATATTATTAATTTATTATTATTTTTTTATTATTATTTATATTTAATATATCAACCAAATACGTCTAAAAATTAAACCATTATACTTCAAAAACCCAACCTTTAATTATGCCCATTCACTTTACTCCTCACTTTTGTAACTACCAAACTTACATACATATATTAAATAAACCCGCGCTTTTGCGCGGGCGAAAACTTTAAAAACAAACTTCGAATGTTTCATTTTCTTCTTCGTTTGAATTTGAATTTAATCTAAAATCATTATATAACTTATTAAACGCCGCCGGTTCAAATTTAAAGTATCTTTTCTTTGGCATCCCATGATATTTAACTTTAATAATACCGTATGCTACTAATTCTTTACACGCAACCGACTGTTGATGTTTACTCAAACCCGTATTGTAATACATATTTTCGACTGTACTAAAAAACCATCCCCCTTGTTGTAATCCGCCCCGTTCTTTCCAATATGTATACTCAGAATATATTTCTGATAACATAACCGCCGTATTTAAATTAAACTTTCGAATAAACGGTCACGGAAGTCGAATAAAATCACTCTCAAACATTTTATCTAATTTACTCTTCATATAATATTTATAAGTAGATTTTAAGATTTTTATATATAAATATAATTAACCTACTTACCCTTTCGCAATACTATACAGTAAATTATTTCAAATTTTAAAACAAATCAAAAATAACAGCTAAATTAATTGAATAAACTAAAAAGCCCAAGATAGATTTATCACTATTAGAAAGAAGATAATTATGAAAGCAACTAATAATACAAAACCCGATTTGCAAATCCTAATTAAAGAATCTCTCAGCAAGCTCGACACAAAACAATTTAAAATATTTTACGCCATCATTGTTCATTGCCACGCGCACAATAAACAATTTATAAGCACACAGAACTTCTTCAACCTCTGGTGCGAACTTAATGTTTTGTGTGCCGAATTCGATGAAAGTTTTCCTAGTCCGTACGATGACCATTTACTTCTTAAATCTTTTTGTAAAGCACACCCCTATTATTTTATAGACATACTACCGATAGAACTAATCGCAAAGCTTTTTTCAGAACACTTAGATCAACACCTTGATATTTTATTGAATCTAATTAATCTTATATATGAAGAAGACTCTCAAACCGTACATCAGTATATTAGAGATAAATTTAATATTGACCATACCGCTGAAGAACTTGTTTGCGACCTAGAAAATCACATAAAACAATATTCATAATTTTGAAAATAGAGCCACAGCTTAAATGCTGCAGCTCTATTTTTTTATTATATATCAGTACCGAAACAACACATAGCAAACTTTGTATTAAATTTGCGAAAAAGGGGCTCCCGAAACGAAGAAAACACGACATAATATAAGTATCAAAAGTAACTAAAGTTAGTCTTAATACAAAATGAGGTAAAATTTATGATTTACGGTTATTGCAGAGTTAGTACCAAACACCAGAGAATCACACGTCAAGTAACTAACATCACGGAGTTATATCCTGATGTTACACTCGTTAAGGAATTCTACACCGGGACAACTCAAAGTAGACCTTTATGGGACAAACTAATGAAACAAATTCATACTGGAGATACTATCGTCTTTGATAGTGTGTCTCGTATGTCACGTAATGCCGATGAGGGTTTCAAAGATTACAAAACTTTATATGAAGCTGGTATTAGTTTAGTGTTTATTAACGAACCACTAATTAATACAACTATCTTTGATTCGACTAAGAATAATCTTTTAGAAATCTCTGTCCAGACAGGTAACGCAGCAGTAGATAACTATTTTAAAGGTAACATCACTTTAATAAATAACCTACTTATGTCACTTGCAGAAGAACAGATAAAAGCTGCCTTCGATCAATCCGAAAAAGAAGTTACCGACCTTCATTCCCGTATTAGTCAAGGTATTAGAGAAGCTAAGAAGAACGGCACACAAATCGGTCTTACTAAAGGAACAACTTTAATAACTAATAAATCTATTGAATGTAAAGAGATAATAAAAAAGCATGCCCTCGATTTCGGGGGCACACTCAACGATACGGAAGTAATGACACTCTGTAAGATTTCGAGAAATTCTTATTATAAATATAAACGAGAATTAAAAATGCAGAGTGCGTAACACACCTATAAACTTTCAATAAAGGCAATTAAGAGTTTCTTTTGTTTGGGTGTGAGTTTAGAAAGCGCAATAGATAATTCATCGTCTTTGTTATCCACATTAAAGAATTCTTGAATTGAAATGTTCATCGCATCGCAAAGTAGTTGTAAATGTCCCACCGTAATATCTGCCTGACCGAGTTCAACTCTACGTAAGTGTGTTTGAGATACACCGGCCCTTTCAGCTAGACCGTTTTGTGTAAGCCAACACATATTTCTTAGTTTATGTAGTCTTTCACCAACATCCATATTACGACTCCTTAATTAGTCTTATAAGAATAGTTTATCATAAAAAACTTCATCTTATTAGTTTTATAAGGTTGACGGATTAGTCTTATTGTGTTATAATAATTTTTAATAAAAATTTATTTTTGAAAGGTCGGTATTTTATGGGATTGTTTGATAAGTTAAGTAAAAAGCTTGAAAACTCAATAAGTACAGGCGAAAACAGCAAGAGATATTATGGAATTATTTTAAATTTGCTATGTAATGTTGAAGTTTTAACGAAAAATAATATCAAAGCATATTTCAAGGCCAAATATAACGAAGAGTGCGATGATGCTGCATTGAATAAAGCACTTTCAAAATTTGAAGCGGAAGATAAACGTAATGATACTTGGTATTCCTTGACATTTAAACAATTCCAACAAGAAAAGTTAGATAACTCTTTTAATAATAAAGACAAGGATGAAATTATTGAAATATGTTTCAAAGATTTTAAAGAAGAAATTAAAATAAAATTTAAAGAACTATTGAATAATGTTAGTCCTATTGTTGAAAAAAGACTTTTTGATCGAGAGTTGGATAAATTTAAACGGATTTTAAATTTACCTGATAGTAAACGTTATCCGTTAATGTTAGTTGCCGGTAAGGCTATGGGCGATGTAATAATTGCGCTATTACTTTCCAAAGACAAAGACGTAATATTTTTAGTTTCCGAGGAAATATGTGAATACATGTGCAAATATAAAGGTTTGGAACGAGCCTATGCAATAGCTATGCATGCACAGTGGTTCAAAAACAATGAAAAGTGTTTTGATAAATATCAGTCCTTCTCTCAGGAAGATTGTTATGATGTAATAGACGCTTCACCTACTTTTACTAAGGAAATAGAAAAATCAACGTATTCTAATGAAACGGCAAGAAAAATGTTTGCTTCACAATTATATAATTGTGAAATTATTTCAACCACTTCTGATTTTGACTGGAAACGTTGGGCTTTTAAAGATACTAAGTTCGTTGATATGTCTTGTTATTATGCCCTAAGTAAAATGGCTGATTTTTTTGTCGATAGTGATACAACAAGTATTGAAAGCAGTGTTGATATTATAGCTTCATATGCAAATCGATAAAATTGTAAGGTGAGTTAAAATATGGCTTTTTACGGAAAATTTGAAACTTGGAAAATTGTCTATTCACCTAAAGTGTATAACGGTGGAATGAAATGTGTGGCCCTTGTTGAAGCTGGTGATCATCCATATGCTATGCAAATTTTTAGAGAACAATATTCCGGACAGTATACAGCTGTGGAATCGTGTGAAAAACTATTTAAATAAAAGTAATCTTGTTACATAAGACAAGAAGAAATAACAAATAGTCTAACGGACTTAAAACAGGAGAAAATTATGAAGACATTTGAATGTATCGCCCATAGTGGAAACACTGGCAAGCAAATTGTTATTATGGTTAGAGCAATAAACGCTTCAACAGCAAAAATGGAAGCTTTAAATCAAGCTAGACAACAATTTGGTAGCGGAGCAGGTGCTGTGACTATTGTTAGTGTTAAGGAAGTCTAATGAATTTATTCTTGACTTAGAAGGCTAATTAAAGTTTAAAAAATCCAAAACATATAAAAATAGCGACAGTTTGACTGTCGCTATTTTTATTGAACTATTAATCATACTATAAAGATTTTATTTAACAATTTTTTCAATAGTCATTTCAATTTCCTTAGTACTGGCATCACGTGTTAAAAAATATTTATTAAGACGACTAATCAAATACACGATTTCTTGATGAAGAAAGTGCAATGGTGTTTCATCTAAATCACTAACCCACCAACCAAAGTCGTGCATTTCAAGTAGCAGACCACATAATTCTTTGGGGATCAATTCTTCTTTGCTATAGTTTTCTATTATTTCATAGGTTCCTTTAAAAAGTTTACGAACTTCTTCAAAACCGGGATTTTCAAACTCAATTACCTTCCAAGTAGCAGAATGCCAATCATTAGTTAATTTTTGAATTTTTTCAATTCCCATATGTAACGCTCCTTATAATTTACTTTAAATGCTATTTAGGTTCTCTAAGTATTTGTGTTACGTTTCCTGTTCCAAATGCATTTGAATCACAAAATATCCCGCAAAATTCCGGAATGATTTTTACCAATTCTCTGTATTTTGAAGAATCATTGATTACCACATAAATATAGTCATATCTGGATTTTGATTTATGTATGCATGAGAGTAAATCTTCTTTAGATTTATCATACTCAATAATAAAATTTGTTGTTTTTCCATTTTTGATAAAGCAAATCCCATCTATGTTTGATACTTCTTCATATCCTTTGGATATACACCATAACCAAATAGCACCTAACTTTAGATTTTCTTTTAGCTTAGATTCTTTTTGTGAATCCATATTTAATATTCCTTTCTTCCTGTATTAAACATATTATAACATATTATTCTTAAAATGTTTAATATTGATTTTTATAAAACTAACTTTTTAATGAAATATGTGTTTTACTATAAAACTTATCCAGTACATTAAATTCATCTACCTGTTTAGCAACATCACTAACTAAAAGATGAATATAGTTTTGAGTTATATCCAAGCTTGAATGACCTAACAGCTTAGATAACGAAACAACATTACCACCACTTAAAATCCATTGTTTAGCAAACGTGTGTCGATACCTATGTATCCCAGTTCTCGCCACACCACGTTTTTTATTATACTCATATAGTTTATGATAGCATGTGCTTTTAAGCAGTTGTTGACCAAACACGTTGCAAAATAGATAGTCCTCATTAGATTTGTGCTGTCTATATTTTAAATACTCGGCCAAGATATTAACCATTGTTTGATTCAGGGGAACAATCAAAGTCTTTCTATTCTTTGTAACATTAACATAAACGACATTATTATCAAAATCAATATCCTTCACTTTTATGTTCATTAGACTTCTTTGTCTCACAGCAGTAGAAAATAAGAAATTAGTCATAACCCAACATTGATATTCAGTAAATGAACACTTCTTAAGATCAGGTTTCTTAAGTAGTAATTTTAGTTCTTCTTCACTATAAGTCTCAATTGGACTTTTATCTACTTTGATTGCCGTCATCTTGAATCGCGGAACAAAGCCTTCATTCATCATAAAATGCATTGTGGTTATAAAGTCTCTTAAATAAGAATTAATACTTACATCATTATCGAGGGTTTCTTTTAAATGTAATACATAACTTTTGTAAGCTTCTTCGTCGATTTCTTCTATTGGTGTATTGGGGTCAAAGAACTTAAAGAACTGAACATAACTTTGTCTATAATGATTTATAGTACCTTGTCTCAAATTCCTCTGCCGACAGTATTCAAGATACTTATTACAACCTTCCTCAAAAGTAAGACCTCTCGTAGCTTTCATTTTCAGTTTGTTCATAGTAAAATACCTTCCTTTTAATACAAAAAACATGGACACATCATTTAAGATTTCTCAAAAATGATGTGTCCAACTTTTTAATTATTGATTTTTTATAATAGGTCTTTTACAAGTTGCCCGAAAGCATCACAAAGCCTTATAAACTCTTATTTATTCAGCACTTCGTTAACTGCAACTGCGCAAGCAACTGTCATACCAACCATGGGGTTGTTACCAGCACCGATAAGACCCATCATCTCAACGTGAGCAGGAACGGAAGAAGAACCTGCAAACTGAGCATCGGAGTGCATACGGCCCATAGTATCAGTCATACCATAAGAGGCAGGACCTGCAGCCATATTATCGGGATGGAGAGTACGGCCTGTGCCGCCGCCGGAAGCAACAGAGAAATATTTCTTGCCCTGCTCGATGCATTCCTTCTTGTAGGTGCCTGCAACGGGATGCTGGAAGCGGGTGGGGTTGGTGGAGTTACCGGTGATGGAAACGTCTACACCCTCAAGATGCATGATGGCAACGCCCTCACGAACGTCGTCTGCACCGTAGCAACGAACCTTAGCACGCTCGCCGTTGGAGTAGGCAGTCTCGCTCACGATATTCACCTTGCCGGTGAAGTAGTCAAACTGAGTCTGAACATAGGTGAAGCCATTGATTCTGGAGATGATCTTGGCAGCATCCTTGCCCAGGCCGTTGAGGATAACGCGAAGGTCTTCCTTACGGGCCTTATTGGCAGAACGTGCAAGACCGATAGCACCCTCGGCAGCAGCGAAGGACTCGTGACCTGCCAGGAATGCGAAGCACTTTGTCTCATCTCTGAGAAGCATTGCGCCCAGATTACCATGGCCGATACCAACCTTGCGATCATCGGCAACAGAGCCGGGGATGCAGAAAGACTGGAGACCAAGACCGATCTTCTCGGCAGCCTCAGCAGCAGATTTAACCTGATCCTTGATAGCGATTGCACAACCTACAACATAGGCCCAGCAAGCGTTCTCAAAGCAGATGGGCTGAATGCCCTTAACGATATTATATGCATCTACGCCTGCTTCATCACAAATCTTCTTTGCTTCTTCAAGGGATGCGATACCGTGTTTTGCAAGTTCGGCATTGATGCCGTTTATTCTTCTTTCGTAACCTTCAAATAAAGCCATTATTAATGCCTCCCTTTCTTATTCTTTTCTGGGGTCGATAAGCTTTGCAGCATCATCAACTCTACCATACTGACCGCTGGCTTTTGCCAGAGCTTCGTTAGCGTCCATTCCGCCCTTGATCATATCCATCATCTTGCCAAGGTGAACGAACTTATAGCCTGTGATAGCGCCTTCGGCATCCACAGCGATGTGGGTGATATAGCCTTCGGCAAGCTCCAGATAACGGGGGCCCTTAACCTTTGTGGCATAAGTGGTACCAACCTGAGAACGCAGGCCCTTACCAAGGTCTTCCAGACCTGCACCGATGGGCAGACCATCTTCGGAGAAGGCTGTCTGTGTGCGGCCGTAAACGATCTGAAGGAAGAGCTCGCGCATAGCTGTGTTGATAGCATCGCAAACAAGGTCAGTATTAAGAGCTTCAAGGATTGTCTTGCCAACAAGGATCTCAGAAGCCATAGCAGCGGAGTGAGTCATACCCGAGCAGCCGAGAGTCTCAACCAATGCTTCCTCGATGATACCTTCCTTAACGTTCAGAGTGAGCTTGCAGGCGCCCTGCTGAGGAGCACACCAGCCCACACCGTGAGTGAGACCGGAAATATCAGCAATCTCCTTAACCTGAACCCACTTGCCCTCTTCCGGAATGGGAGCAGGACCGTGGTATGTGCCTTTTGCGAGGGGGCACATGTTTTCAACTTCATGTGAATAAGTCATATTATATCTCCTTTCGGTTATTACCTTATATTATTATAACAAAGCCTGCAAAAATTGCAATAGAGCATTTTGCATAAAGATATATTTTTCAGCAAAAAGAGCCGACAAAGTCGGCTCTTTTTATTAGGAATTTATCGTGCCGCCCGAAACAAGGGTGGCGCAATCATCAAACAGGGCTTCTATTCCGCCGCCGGCGGCAATGCCATAGGGCGCGCCATTCACAGCGAGATAATATCTCATATCCGAGATCTTGGTGTAGCTGATCACTATATCCTTGGCGCCCTCACCCAGGAACTTCACCCTAATGGTGATATCCGTGCCATCGGCTTCGGGCTTATCTGTGAAGGATATGGCCGAAAGCTTCACCAGATGCTGATAAAAATATCGGAAAGACTGCACGTCAATCTCCGTTTTGCCGCTCACAACCTTAAGGTTTTTGGTGTTGTCGTCTTCTCCTTCAATATGGGTCAGATCAAAAGTATAATCGCCCTTGGGGCCCAAGACAGATATCTGCTCCACAGTGGTGATATTCTCAAAGAAGGGATGGGGGGTGTAGAGGCTTGTGACAGTGAGACCTTCAAAAGGAAGGGCGTTGGTATAGCTCTTATAGATAGCCTTGGGATTTTCACCAAAAGCCACATAACAGATGCTATCGGCATCTCCTTTAGAGACCCATATCTTCTCCGAATAGGTGCCTATCTTATATTCGGCCACATAAGCCGGCTTATCCAGGCCAAACTTAGCTTTATCGGCCTTAAAATCATAGCTCACAGCCGAATTGACACTAAAACCTTCGGCAATGGGAGCCAGCAATTCCAGCACCTTTTCATCATCGGCAAAGGCCTTCATGGGAGAAGTGAGCGAATAGATATTAAACTTGGTGGAATCGGATGTGATCCCAAGGGATATCTTTCCATCGATGTTGCCGCCCGTGATAGTGATGCTGCTGAACATATTAAGGGTGGAATTTTCTCCCTTAAAATAGCTTTCACCCACTTCGGTGGCCTGCAGGGGCCTGATCACAGTTTTATCCGCGTAGTGAAGCGGATCGGCTTCGATCAAGGAGAGCGAAGAGGTCTCCACAAGATAAATATTATCCTTATCCCCACTCACGCTGCAATAGAAGCCGCTCTTATCGGGGGTCTCCCTGCCCACGGTGATGGTGTGCTCGCTATCGTCCTTCATCACAATGTGGATGACCTTGGTGGGGGCGCCCATGCCATAGTCCTTGCCGGGCTCCAGGGTGCGCACAGCTGTGAGCTTGCAAGCATCCTCCACTCGGTAGGAAACTATATTGCTGCTGGTGATTTCGGGGTCTACCCCCTTCACTATCCATTTATCCACCGTGTCTACCTTATCGGATTCGCTGAGCGCAGCCACCTGCTGCAGCACCACGCGCTTATCCCCGGCAGATATTTCCATAGATTTCACGTCTTCATATTCCAGCGAGACCATAGGAACAACCGTGGCCGCAATATTGGAAGAAGAACTCTGGCCGCCATCCACCACAATAGGCTCCACCCACACCTTCCACACTGTGAACACCATAACAGCAGCCATAATTACTGCCACAACGGCTACAACACGGCGTGTTGTGTGAGTTTTCTTTTTGGTGTTGGCCGAATCCAGAAGCGCAGGATCGGAAAAAATCGTGGAGTTTTCGAAATCAGAAGCTAAATCCTCGGCCGCTGAACTTACCTGCTTTTCGGAAGGATCTATCATAAAGATTTCCTCCTGATAAAAACTACAACTGCCACAACAACAAGAACAACGGGCAAAACCCAAAGGAAAATAATGCGCATTGCATTAGCAGTGGCTTCCATAGGAATAAAGGTCTCGGTCTTCACAGTCTTGGTGAGGAAAGTGATGCTATCCTGCTCTCTTTCGTGAATCTGCACCATAAGGTGAATAAACATATCCACGTTTGCCACAATGCCGGTGTCCATCAGATCGTTGGTAAGAAAATCGGGAGATGCAAAGGCCACCAGATTGCTGAGCACGTAATCGTGATTATCGTCGTAGACCAGCTGGCAGCTGAGCGCTGCACCCGAATACTGTCCCTTAACATCGGCGGCGGTCGGTTTCCAATCGGAGCTGCTGCCATAAGGGCGCACAACGGTGGTTGTGGTGGTGTTGAAAAGGCTATGATAGTTTTCGCCGTTTGCTTCGATCTTAATGGGCACCATCTTATCGCTCACAAGATATCTCTGCCCTGCCACAAAATTCTCCGTGAATCTGCCCTTGGCATCTATGAGTTGCATCAAGGTAGGCCTGTTGGGCACCTGATAGTTTTCATCGGTCTCATAAAGGGTGCCTGTGCCCATCTGAATTCCGTGATCCTCCAGGAAGTTATAGAGATTATCCAACCTTCCCACAGAAGGATCGGGGAAGAAGATGATATTTTTGCCCAGCTTGCCATCGTTAGAAAGGAAGGCGTTGAGCTTGGCAATATCTTCGGCCGTGTAGTCGGTTGTGGGCGCGGAGATCACAAGAGTATCGATGGTTGAAAGTGCGCTGTCGTCCAGAGCAAGGCTCTTTATCTCCACCAGATCAAAGTTGTTATCAGCCAGCTGGCTCTTTATTGATAAAAGCCCTGCGGGATCACAGCCAAGGGAGATATAGCCTATCACGTCGGTCTTCTTAAGAAGCACGCGGTTTATAGCGGTGGTAAGCTTTGTTTCCAGCATATTACCGGTAACTGTGTAATAAATGCCGTAATCACCCGAAGATGTCTTTTCATACACATCACTTGCCGTGATAAGATTTCTTCTTGTCTCTTCCTTGCCGTTTTCATCCCTATGAGTACATTCAACAAGAATATCTCCGTAGTTAAAGGATAAATCGGAGTGGCGCTCGGCTATCTCATAGAAATCCACCGAGGAAGGATCCACGTACACCACCTTGATATGCTTGCTGTTATATTGCTGATATTCAGCAAGAAGCTTAGGTGTCTGGGAGAAATAGCGGCCGGTTTCGTCTATAATCTGCACGCCGTCGTAAACACCGTTTTGAGCATAATAAGCCACGTAGCTGGCGTAGGTCTCGGCATCAGCGGCGCAAACGGTGATATTAATATCGTTTTCTATATTGCGGATAAATTCCACGTTTTCTTTAGAAAGGCTGTTAGTCTGCTGGGCGGTGATATCCGTCTTCAAAGGAAAGCGAGCAGCCAAGGCTGTGACCAACACGTTGGCCGCAACCAAAGCCAGAGCCACGGCAACTGTGAGAATAGTGGCATAGCTGCCCTTTCTCCAGGCCATTGCGCTGCCGCCGTTCTTAAAGAATTGCTTAACTGAGCCCATAAACTTAAGGAACATTTCTTTGATCTTCATTTTGCTACCTCCTTAAGCCCATCTTTTTCTATCCAATATGCGCACCGAAAGGAAAATAAACAGTGCAGCAAAGCTGGCGAAAAAGAACATATTGGAATAATCAAGCACACCCTCCACAAAAGCCGAATAGCGGCCCATAAAGGAAATGGCAGAAGCAATAGAAATGATAAATTCCATGTTGGTCATTTCAGCGATGGAATCCAGATATATAAGCAGCATAGCAGCCGCAAAGCTGATAATAGCAGCTATTATCTGGCTTTCGGTGAGCGAGGAAATAAACACGCCCAAGGCAATAAGAGCCATTCCCAAGAAGAAAACTCCGAGAATATTGCTGATATAGATCATCCAGTCCACGTTGGCATTGGCGGCCATTATAAGCTGGAAGACAAACGTGAAGGCATAGCTCAGCATAAAGACACAAACAGCCGCAAGGAACTTGCCAAGCACCACGCCCGTGATGCTCACGGGTGAAGTGAAGAGCAGCTGATCTGTCTTAAGCCTTTTATCCTCACTCATAAGGCGCATAGTGAGCAGCGGAGTTGTGAAGAGGATGATTGTGAATCCGTTGGAAAAAAGATATTGGATATGGGGATATCCTGCGGCGTACATTGTGGAAAAATCCAGCGCCTGGAAGAACAAGCAAAGAGCCAGATACACATATCCGATAGGGCTAGTAAAATAGGTCTTGAATTCTTTTTTGAATACTGCCGTCATTTATTTGCCCTCCTTTACTTCCTGTAATTGCTTTATGGCGTCTTCTGCTGTGGATGCATCTGTAAGCTTTAAGAACACCTGCTCCAGATCCATCTCGCTGGTCTTGAGCATTAAAATAGGCAGTTCGGCCTCGTTGAGCGCCGCAACAATGTCCTTGCGGATATCCTTGTTGTCCTTAGCTTCAACGCTGTAGTCCATAGCGGTACGCTCTCTGCGGCCAAGCGGTGTAACGTTGCTCACATTCTTAACTCCGTAGAGCAACTTCATCACTTCCTTCTGCGAGCCTTCCACGCGCACGGTGATAGCGTTGCTCTTGGAAAGACCTTTAGTCAGGTTGTCCTTGGTATCGTCGGCCACAATAACGCCGTTGTTGATAATAAGTATTCTTTCACAAACAGCCTGAATTTCACTTAATATGTGGGAACTTAAAATAACTGTGTGATTACGGCCAAGGAAGCTTATAAGATTTCTTATCTCTATGATCTGCTTTGGGTCAAGACCAACGGTGGGCTCATCCAGAATAAGCACCTTGGGGTTTCCCACCAGTGCCTGAGCAATACCCACTCTCTGCTTATAACCTTTAGAAAGATTCTTGATAAGTCGGCCATACACGTTTTCCAGCTTCACCAAGCGGCAGATCTCGTTAAGATGGGGTTCCTTGGGGAACTTAACCTTCTTAAGATCAAACACAAAGGAAAGATACTCCTTCACGGTCATATCCATATAAAGGGGCGGCTGCTCGGGAAGATAGCCTATCCTGCGGCGGATCTGAACGGGATCCTCCACCACGTTGAAGCCATCCACCTCAACGGTACCCTTTGTCATAGAAAGATAGCCGGTAATTATATTCATAATGGTAGATTTACCTGCGCCGTTGGGGCCAAGGAAACCCACTATTTCTCCGTCTTGGATCTGGAAGCTTACATCCTTCACAGCAGGATGATTGCCGTAATTCTTATATAATCCGCTGACTTGAATCATAATCAAAAACTCCGTTTCGTTTAGTTTTCGCTATACAAAATTCATTATATCAAATTATTGGCAAAAAATATAGACTTTTCTTTAATATTCCTAAATTTTTTTCAGCCGCATTAATTGTTGACAGAGAATTTCTTTTATTATAAAATTATCTTGGTTTCAGACTCAACGGATTCAGGGAACCGGGTGTGATTCCCGGACGAGCCCGTCGCTGTATTTGGCGAGAGCAAAAGCCCGAATATTTCGGCCGCTTCGAAATATTCGAAAAGCCATTGGGCAACCGAGAAGGCGGTTTTTGTGCCATAAGTCAAAATACCTGGCCGTTGATGGCTGCAATAATAGGTCGCGAGGGCCGACCTTTTGCAGAGAAGATGCCTAAAATTTAATAAAAGGATGATATGTATGGAAAAAGGCACTAAAAGGCTTATCCTTATCATATCCTGCATCCTCGCTGTGCTGATAGCGGCATCGGCAGCAGCCTATGCAATATGGAAGGATTCATTAAAATCGGGCAATAATAGCGGCGGCAGTTCTACTATATCCACCTCTTCTCAGGAAAAGGTGAGCAAGACTGTCAGCATCAAAATTATTGCCGAAAACCGGGAATTCGTTTTCACCTACGAAACCGAAGCAGAGTTCCTGCGCGAAGCGCTGGAAGAAAAGGATCTCGTTAAGGGCGACGAATCGGAGTATGGTCTCTTCGTCACCGAGGTTTACGGCATCAAGGCCGATCCTGCCAAGCGCCAATGGTGGAAACTGACTAAAGATGGTCAGGATCTTATGACAGGCGTGGATACCACCCCCATAAACCATGGCGGTGAATTCTGTTTCATACTGGATACGTATTAATATGAAAAATAATACAAAACGAGCATTTCTTACCGACACTATTGTTCTTGCAATGTTTGCCGTGCTTATGATAATCGGTAAAGAAGCAATGGCCACCCTGCCCAACATCGAACCCGTCTCGCTTTTATGCGTGCTCTGTTCGGTGCTCTACGGCAGACGCGCACTTGCGGCAGTATATGTGTTCATAATTGTGGAAGGCCTGCTTTACGGCTTTCACATTTGGTGGATTGCCTACCTATATATATGGCCAATCTGCTGCCTTATGGCGCAGGTGCTGAGAAAGTCCGATAGCGCTCTGCTGTGCGCGCTGCTTATGGCTGTTTTCGGGCTATGCTTCGGTGCCCTCACCGCTATCCCGTATCTCTTTATAGGCGGCGTTTCTATGGCAGCCACATATTGGGTGAGCGGAGTTTATTTCGATCTGCTCCATTGCGGCGGAAATTTTATAATCTGCCTTGTGCTTTATAGGCCACTTCTATCGGCATTGCGAAAGGCTCTTGCAAAAATGCCAACCAACGCACACATATAAAATTATCCCCGATGCTTCAGCGTCGGGGGATTTTTTGCAATAAAAAAGCCTTCCGTTTAGGAAGGCTTAATTCTTTATGCACAAATCGCACACTGAAAACTGAACAAAGAAATAAGGGAAAGGATACAAAGGACAAGCCCTCGGTCTATTAGTACTGCCAAGCTAAACGCGTCACCGCGATTACACATGCAGCCTATCAACCCGGTAGTCTACCGGGGACCT
>JAZOXD010000291.1:0-5397 GCA_045659565.1 Eubacteriales bacterium
TGGGCTACCGCCCAAGGCCTGATGAACGGCACCGGTGCCGGTAAGTTCTCGCCCGAGGGCTCTGCCGAGCGGGCCATGCTGGTCACCATCCTTTACCGCTCCGCCGGTTCCCCGGCGGTGGGCGCAAGCACGCCCTTTACCGACCTGAAGCAGGCCTGGTACAAGAGCGCAGTGACCTGGGCCTATACCAATGGTATCGTCAATGGGACCTCTGCCACCACCTTTGGCCCCTCCGCCAAGATCACCCGGGAGCAGCTGGCCACCATTTTGTATCGCTATACCAAAAATACCCTGAAATATAATGTGACTGTTTCCGGCTCTTTGGCGGCCTTCCCGGATCAGGGCAAGGTTTCGTCCTATGCCAAAGAGGGGATGCTTTGGGCCAATGCCGCGGGACTGGTCAACGGCAACCTGAAGGGCGGGGTTTCTTATCTGGAGCCCAAGGGTAACGCCACCCGGGCCCAGCTGGCGGCCATTTTTCACCGCTTTGAAAATTATAAAGCGGCCAATAAGCCTGCCGAGCCCAAACCTACGCCTACACCTACTCCCACTCCTACCCCTACACCTACACCTACTCCCACACCCGAACCCGAACAGCCTTCCCTGGCAACGGTCCCCAACTTTGTGGGGATGAGCAAAACCCAGGCCCAGGCTGCCGCAACGGCCGCAGGGATCCAGTTGGTGTTCAATAACGAGGCGGTATTTAATCCCGCTTACGGCGATCAGGTGGTGCTTCGCCAATTGACCGCCGCCGAAAGCAAAGTGAACAAGGGAACCGCCGTGGTGGTTTACCTGAACGTGGCGCCCCCCTTGTTTGAAGTGCCCGATTTTTCCGGCATGACCGAAGAGGAGGCCGTGGCCGCTGCCGCAGCCGCCGCCGGCCGGTTCCAAGTGGTGTTTATCGACGGCACCTATGACGAAAATAAAGAACTGAATACCGTGATCGACCAAAACCCCGCCGCCGGGCAACAACGTCCCGTCGGCGACGTGATCACTCTGAGCCTGAACGTGGAGCCTCCCTACGTGGAGCCCGAACCGGATGCTTCCCGGATCTTCCGGGTGGCTGCCTATAACGTAAGGCATTTTGCGCACGGTAGCGGCATTAATTATGAGGTTTTCGCCGAGGAGATCAAGGCTATTAACCCGGTGATTATCGGCCTGCAGGAGATCGATAATTATGCCACCCGTTCCAATGGCGACCCTCAGATGGAAAAGATCGCTGCCGCCGCCGGCTATCCCTACTATTACTTCGGCAAATCCATTACACTGGGTGGCGGTGGAGATTACGGCCACGGGATTTTGAGTAAGTATCCCATCACCAAGAGCGAGACCATTAAATTCGCCGCCCAAACCGGCGAGGAACGGACGGTGGAACGCCACGAGATCTACGTGGATCTGACCAACGACGGTGTAGATAACGGCCAAACGGTTGTTTTCTATAACACCCATCTGGCCTATTGCGGCGAAGATCAAAATAACAACAATATCGTGGAAAGCCAGCCCAAGCAGATGGGTGAGATCATGGCCATGATGGATCGGGATACCTATCCCATCCTGGTGGGCGATATGAACATTGCACCCATGGACTTCCGCAACGTGGTGGATACGGAGCGCTATACCCCGCTGAACGGTGGCAAGGAACTGTCCGATATCGCAGATACTTATCCACAAGGGAATAATTCTTATATCCCCATCGATAATATCATCCTTTCCGATAACATCGGCTATAAATCCACCACCACCGATCCCAACGGATTAAACGTGAATCGCACCAATATCAGTGACCATAATATGGTCTATGCGGATATCTGGCTGAAGGAGGAGCCGAGCATTACACCCTTGTTGCCCTCCCAGCAGAAGAAAGTGCCCGACGTGAGCGGGATGTCCAAGTCCGAAGCCAAGGCTACTTTGGAGGCCGCCGGCTTTGCCGTTTCCCTGGCCGAGGGATCCAACGCAGGCAACGACGGTGTTGTCATTGAACAAAAACCTGCTGCCGGCTGTGTGGTAGAGGCCGGTAAGACCGTTACCCTCACCGTGAAGGTGATCTATCGGGTGCCCGATCTTTACGGCAAGACCGTGGCTGAGGCCAAGACTGTCCTGACCGGACTGGGTCTGACCGTCGCCTTTGCAGAAGGCTCCCTGACCGACGATGCTGCCACCGTCATCGCCCAGACCCCCGCCGCCGGAACGGAGGTGGAAAAGGGCTCCGCCGTGGCCCTGACGGCAAAGCAGGTTACCCTGGTGCCCGACGTGATCGGGCAGACTCCCGCCGCCGCCAAGGCGGCCTTGGAGGCCAAGGGCTTTAAGGTGGCCTTTACCGCCAACTCCGATACGGAATCCGCCAATGCAAAAGTGACCCTGCAGACCCCTGCAGCCAATGCGGAATATGCCAGCGGAGAGACCATTACCCTTACCAGCCGGGCGCTGTATCCCGAATATCTGACCGTGGCTTCTTACGACGTAAAGCGGTTTAATCTGGAGGCTTCCACCAAAAAGGTGGACTACGATCCCTTTGTGGAGGAGATCAGCGCCCTGAACCCCGATATTATCGGGTTGCAGGCTGTGGACGAAGGAACCTCCAACGGGGATCAGACCAAGATCATTGCCGAAAAATTAGGATATCGCTATTATTACTATGCCCCTGCTATTCTCGATTACAACGGCGGCACCTTCGGGAACAGTATCCTCAGCCGCTTCCCCATTCTGAAAGGGGAAGGAGGCCTCTTTGAAAACCAGGCCGGTGAAACCCGGGGCTACGTGCGGGCGGTGGTGGACGTACAGGGCGTTCCTGTTACGGTCTATAACGTGATGCTCACCACCGGCAGCAGTAGTGGACGGTATGCTCAGCTGAAAGAAATGACCGACCTGATGGCCAAGGATGAATTCCCCGTATTGATGGGCAACCTGAATATGAGTCCCGGCAATCTGAACGGAAAGATCGATCTGACCGCCTATACCCCCTTGAACGGCGGCAAGACCCTGACCCAAAAGTATGCCACTTGCTTTGGGGACAATACCACCTACGTGAGCAACATTATCATCACCGATCGGTTAGAGGCTGCCACCGATACCGATCATCCCACCGGCTTCTACGTG
The DNA here is from genome assembly GCA_045659565.1 of Eubacteriales bacterium. Taxonomy (GTDB): domain Bacteria; phylum Bacillota; class Clostridia; order Oscillospirales; family QAKW01; genus QAKW01. The sequence continues at coordinate 3,097 of JAZOXD010000291.1, forward strand.
AGCCCCATTGCCAATTGCTATCATCGTATGGTCCACGCTTATGTGCGGATGAAATACGCCCAACCCACCGAAAACGAGCCCGGCGCCCCCAAGGTACCCGATCTGACCGGCTTGACCATTGAAAAGGCCAGAGCCAAGGCCGAGGCCGCCGGCTTTACCTTCGCTTTGGCTCAGGGCGCCAGCGAAGAAGCGAATGCTACCGTCAGCGTGCAAACTCCTGCCGCTTACGGGATTGCTGATGCAGGAACCACCATCACCGTGAACACCCGGGTGCTCTACGGCGATTATATTACCGTTGCCAGCTACGATATCCAAAAGAAAAAAAACTATGCCACATTGGCAGAGACCATTAAAAAGGCAGAGCCCGATATTATCAGTATCCAGGGCTATGACCACGGTACCACCACCGTAAACGGGATTTGCCAGCTGGAGGAACTAAAAAAAGAACTGGGGGACGACTACCAATATATGCTTTGCGGCGGGGCCCATTCCTATAATGGTGGCTACCTGTCCAACGGTATTTTGAGTAAATTCCCCATCACCAAGAGCGAGTACGGTCTCTTCACGGATCAGGAAACCGAGAAACGGGGCTGGAACCGGGCCGAGATCAACGTGGGCGGCACCACGATCGCGGTGTATAACCTGAAGCTGGCCCACGGAAAAGGCGATGCCAAGGACCAACTCCGTGAAAAGCAGCTTTCCGAGATTCTGGCGAAGATGGATCAGGATGAATTTCCCGTACTGATGGGGAACCTGAGCACAGATGCGACCATACTGGAGGGCCTTTTGGATATGCACCGCTATACCCCGCTGAACGGCGGTAAGAGCCTGGAAAACCTCTATATCACCGCCGACGGTTCCGGCGGCGAGAGCTCCAACGCCAATATCATCTTCTGTGATGAATTTGAATATATGACCGATGAAACCTCCGCTCCCCACGGGCTGTACGTCTTGCCGGATGCAACCAACGAGCATCGGCTGATCTATGCCTATATCCGGCTAAAGGATGCGGTTTTGCCGGAGAATGCAAAATTCATCGAAGTGCCCGATTTCACGGGGCTGACCCGTGCAGAGGCCGTGGCGAAGGCCGCCACCTGCGGGCTGACCCCTACCTTCCGGGTGGGCTTTGACCAAAGCAACATTGATAAGATTTCTGCCCAGTCCATCGAGGCGGGCGCCCGCTCTATCTGGGGCAGACCCATCGAGCTGACCTTGAATTTGGCATTGGTGGATAAGACCGATTACGAAGGTTGGCTCACCATTGCCAGCTATAACGTGCAGCGGGCCGCCAGCGGCAGAGAATATGAGGAGATCGCCGCCGAGATCCGGGCCATCGGTGCCGACGTGGTGGGTATTCAAGAAATCGTGGAAGGGAACGACGCTTCCTCCTATAAGAGCCAGATCAAGGCCCTGGCCGAGGAAGCCGGCTATCAATATTATGCCTTCGGCAAGGCCATTTCCCTGAATGCCAACGAAGATTATGGCCACGGTATTATCAGTAAATACCCCATTACCAAGAGCGAAACCATTATGTTCCAGAATCAGAACGGGGAAAACCGCTCCTACGAACGCCACGAGATCGATATCAACGGCACCACCATTGCCTTCTATAACACCCACCTCTGCCTGGATAGCACCAAGGCTGCCCAAAATGCCCAATTGGCAGAGATTCTGGCTTCCATGGATGCGGATACCATTCCGGCGGTGTTGGTGGGCGACCTGAACGCAGAGCCTTCTCACCTGAAGGATACCATCGACTCCAGCACCTGCACCTCTTTGAATGGCGGTGCAGATCCCAAGGTGAATGCCATCACCTGCCATAATGGCAAGCCCATCGACCATATTATCATTTCCGAGGATTGGGATCATTTCAAATATGATAACGGCCTGGGAATTATGGTCATCGAATCCGAATGGAGCGATCATAATCTGTTGTATACCTATCTAAAACTGAAAGACTAATATAAGTCTTGGGGCATCTTCCGTCGGGAAGGTGCCCCAATGATCTTCAATTGATTTTAAGGAGAAGGAATATGAACACCCCAAAACGCTTAATTTCTATCCTGATGATCCTTGCCCTGCTTTTGAGCAGTTTTTCTGCCATCGCCTCCGCTGATTATCAGGATGTTTCTAAAAAGCATTGGGCCAAGGCCGATATCGAATGGGCTACCGCCCAAGGCCTGATGAACGGCACCGGTGCCGGTAAGTTCTCGCCCGAGGGCTCTGCCGAGCGGGCCATGCTGGTCACCATCCTTTACCGCTCCGCCGGTTCCCCGGCGGTGGGCGCAAGCACGCCCTTTA
>JAZOXD010000292.1:0-1531 GCA_045659565.1 Eubacteriales bacterium
AAAAGCTATAACGATGGGTATAATATAGATGAACTGAAAGCGGCACTCCGGCAGGACCTGGGAGTTCAGGACGCCCTGGCCGTCTGCTTTTTTTTTCAAAGGCGGTATCTGCTCTCAATGCGGAACACCCTGAATCGCTTAGTCGGGTGGATAGCTCTGGCGAGGATCAAGGACCGGAAGGCGAAAAGGGCGGCGATAGCGAAGGCACTAAAAACGAAGGCGGAGATTTCGGCTTTAATGCGTTCGCTATGATTGACGCAGTTATCCAGTTCACTTTACTGAACATAAACGAAGTTTATAATATGGCCGCCGCCGAGTTCTTCGCCTATGTGGATTATATCCGGGCCAGGGAAAAACGCAAGGCGGATGAAATAAGGCGAATACAAAGACAATGAACGATTTGCGATTTACAAGGCTGGAAGGCATCCTGAACGATTATGGTATGGCTTTGACGGAAAGGTACAAGGCCCGGCTGGACGCCGCCAAGAAGAACGCAACCGGCAAGCTCCGGGATACCATCCGCCCGATTGTGGAAAGCCAGGACGGCGTGTTCCGGCTCAGCCTTATAATGCAAGAATACTGGCGTTATATTGAATATGGAACCAGGCAGAAAGGGCCGTACCGAAGGCAAGGGAAATTTCCGCCGCTGGCTCCCATCCTTTCCTGGGTAAAGGCGAAGGGCTTGCGGCCGTACAGCGGAAGCACCAGGGGCAAATGGCAGGAGCGAATCGCAAAGGCGGTGGCGTGGAAGATATACACGCAAGGAACGGAGCCTTACAGGATTCTGGAAGAAGCCGAGAACGAAACCCCTTATATGCAAGCCCTGGAACGCTGCAAACAGGCGATAAACGAGGACATCCAGGACTGGCTGAACGGCATTTTAAGCGAACTATAAAAAAAACGATATGGCAGAGAATATAAGTATTGACCGCACAAGCTTTCCGGCAGACGGCGGAGCCTTTAAGATAAACATTACAAAGGACAGCCCCGGTATGTGGGGGCTGGTTTCCGTTCCGGAAGCGTCCTGGTATTCCGTTACGGAAATGACAAATGTAACGCCTTTCCTTTACACTATTGATGTGAGTGTGGACCGGAACGACACCGGGAACACAAGGGGAATGAACATATCCGTAACCATTGACGGAATGGGCGAGCTTTTCACTATTACCCAGGAAAGCGAAGGCCAGGTGGCTGCGGAAATCGTGGCGTATTCGCCGCAGGGGAATATATCTGCGTCCGGCGGAAGCCTTACTTGCGATATTTACGCAAGCAACGGAATAGACGCCCAGACCACGGCGTCCAGCGACTCCGCCTTCTGCACCCTGGCGAGCACCCAGCACGGAATCAGCTCCGGCGGATACACCTGCACCCGGTTTGTTTTCACTTTCGCAGAGAATACCGGCACGGCGTCCAGGACCGCCACGATTACCTTTACCGCAACGGACGGAAACAACACGGCGCCCGCCACGCTGAGCAAGGCCCAGGCGGCCCCGGCGGTTCAGTCCGGAAGCCTGGCGGTGGCGGATGCGTC
>JAZOXD010000293.1:0-2614 GCA_045659565.1 Eubacteriales bacterium
CCCGGCCGTTGCACATGGGCACGAACAGGTTGATCAGCCCGATGGTGGCCAAACCGCCCAACTGAACGGTTTTTTCCGCCAAAAGCACCTTTTTTCCGCACCGGGCGGCTTCCACAGCGGCGGCCACACCGGCCACACCGCCACCTGCCACCAGGATATCATAGTTTAAGTGTTGAACGTAATCCATTTTCACGCCCCCTTTTTCTTCATTATATCGAAAAATCTTGCCGAATGCAATAGCAAAAAATCCCGCAACGCTGTTGCATTACGGGATTCTTGGATTAATGATAGAAGGAGAACTGTCCGCGGTTTTCCTTGCAGACACGTTCCATCTCCTGCAGCAGGTATTCACCGCTACGCTGATCGGGTACGGTACATTTGAACTGCACACCCCGGGGATCCACGATCTTACAAAGGGGAACCAGATCCTCCGGCTCGCAATACATCTCGATGCACTTGCCGGCGGCCTGGATCTTTTGCAGCACCTCGCCCCAATGTTGGCCGGAGGGCTGGCCTGCGCCATAGACCCATTGTATCCCCTTAAGGTTTTCGATGGCCAGCAGCTTATCCAGGTGATGCAGGGCACCGGGGCCGTCCAGGTGATAGATGGCGTTGGGCAGCCAATCGATCTCTGCCTTCAGCTCCGGCAAAACGAATTCATCAAAGCTATCACCGGAGATCATACAAGAAAAATCACAGCTGGGCGGATACCAAAGCTCGGTGGGATGCACAACACCCATCCAGTTGGAACAGCCCTTTTGCTTGGCAGAGATCATACCGTGCAAGGTGGTGACCATTTCCTTGAAAACAGGCAGCAGTTCCCAAACGATCCGCTTGAACTGCTCCGGCTCATCGTAGATATCCATAGCCGCATCCTGGGGCCCCCGCAGGGAGACCAGCCCGTCGGCACCGGGGTGCAGATCGGTGATACCCACGATATAATCCCCCTTGGAATCCTCCAAAGCGGCCTCGGTGATCTCCACGATCTTTTTCCACCAAATATCATTTTTATCAAAGGTGATGGGCGGAAACTCCTCATAATCAGTGATGCAGGGCTCCGCCCAGCTGGTGCGGTTGCCGAACTTCAGATCACAGCCACAGACCGCACCCACAAAATCAGGACCCAGGTTGGGGTTCATCATGGGATAAGCCTCCCCCAGATAGAAGGTGTTTTCAATGGCCTCCCGGGTGATCTTCAGTTGATATTCCGTATCCATCCAGGCATCCTTAATGGTAGCGTGGTGAGGCGCCTGCTCAATGGTACGCTTATTGCCGGGGCCGGACAGATAGACCAGGGGTCGATCCTCATTGGCACGATTCCAAAACTGACCGTAACGTTTCAGGATATATTCATAATCAAATTTCATCTTCATTTACCCCCTTGTTTACATTTTAAGCATAAAACAAATTATCCCAAAAGTAAATAGGGTTGTTTTTCCTTTGAAAACTCCCGTAGAAAGAAAACCACAAAACTCATTTACAAAATCCATTTTGGATGGTATGATAAAAGCAGAAAACAAGGAGGTGGCGTTATGAAGCGCTTATTATCCCTATTATTGATCGGCTCCCTACTTTTGAGCCTGACTGCCTGTGGAAGCCAATCCGATTCTCTGATAGAAGACGAGCCGGACCTGAACCTGAAAGAAGGGGGCACCGCCTTGGGTGAGAGCAATTACACCCCCAGCGTTAGCCTGAACGAGATCAAAAAGCAGGAAGAAGAAAAGCGCCAGCAGGAGATTGCTGCCAATGCCATAGGGGCCGCTGATCCGGAAGTAATCGAAGAACGCAAGGAAACCCCGATGGAACAGCTCAGCCCGGTGGATCAAACCCGCCCGGATACCAACTTTGGCGCCTGCCGATCGCTGAAGGGCAAGGTGGGGGTCGTTCTGTTCTTCATCGACGACAAAGAAAGCAAATGGACCCAGGACGAAGCCAAGACCTTTACCAAAAATGAACTGCAGCCCGCCCTGGAGTTTATCGAAAAAGAGGCCACCGCCCGCAACATTAAGCTGGACCTTTCCATCAAGAAGGTACATACCGCTGTTCCTTACGAGGGAACGGTGATCACCAGCGTGGAGCGAACAGGGAAAGCATCGATAAGTGTTATGAAGCAGATGGCCCGGGACCTGAAATATTCCTCTGACACCGCTATGTTCCAGGATTTTAAGGACCAATATAAATGTGATGAGGTTCTGTTCATTGCGATATTCAACAAGCCCGGCTCCTCTTACGCCCTGCTCAACACCCGGGAAAAGGAACCCCTCTTCGAGGAGCACTGCATCTTTTTCTCCAAGGAATTGGATAGCGGCAAGGAACTCCCGGCCGGTATGACGGCTGCACCATTAGCCCACGAGCTGTTACGCCTTTACGGAGCCCAGGTCTTCTTTTCCTCGATCCCCCGCAAGACCTTGGCCAAACTACATTTTAACAGCGACATTATGCTGTCCACCCACGTAAACGTGATGACCAACCTCATCACCGATGCCACCGCTTTCTATATCGGTTGGCAGGATACCCCGCCGGAAATTCTTTCCCACGCAGACTGGAATACATAAAATAAAAGGGTGAAGCACTTGGCTTCAGCCGTTTTTATTATTCGCCAAGACGAATATTG
>JAZOXD010000294.1:0-2377 GCA_045659565.1 Eubacteriales bacterium
CCACCACGGATCCGACTAAAAACAGTGTAGAAGGCTGTGATACCGTGATCCTTGCCATCACCGAATTCGATATGGATTTTTGGTTCCCCAATATTAATAATATCGTGAAGGCCGCCCACGAACTGGGTCTGCGGGTTATTGCAGATCCCTGGGGCATCGGCAAATATTTCGGCGGGGAACAGGTCAGCCTGTTCCTGCAGAACAATATCCATCACCGCCAGGTTTCAGCCTACACCGGCGAGGTGTTGAACGCCGCCTGCTTTAACACCAACGCCTTCCGGGATTATTTTACGAATATCTGCCTGAAATTGGCTCGGGAAACCGAGGTGGACGGCTTCTTCTGGGATGAGCCCCACTACGCTTACCCCAAGGCCTATGCCTCCATCACCGGTGGGGCGGGGGACGATTGGTCCTGCCGCTGCCCCGAGTGTATGAAGAAGTTTGAAGAATACTACGGCTACGAGATGCCGAAATTTATGAACGACGACGTGAAGCAGTTCCGCTGGCGGGAGGCTCTTAAGACCCTGGCCGATTGCTCCAAGGCATTGAAAGAATATAACCCCGAGCTGGAGATCACCTGCTGTGTTCACGCCACCAAAAACAGCTATTACGTGACCGAACTGCGGGGCTACGATAATTGGGATATGGTGGCGGCCTGCCCCTATTTCGACGTATTCTCCACGACCATCATCAATTGGTCCCTGCCTGAAAGTTTCTTCCAAGAAATCACCCAGCGCACCGTGGCCATCGCCAAAAAATACGGCAAGCAATCGGAACGTTGGCTGATGGGCTATCACAACCAACCGGAGGATTTTGACCAGATCGATAAAGTTGTGGATCTTTATCGGGATGCGGGTGTAGACCGTTTGGCCACTTGGACCTATCGGGGCGGCTACGGCACCGTGGTGCAGGCCAAGGATCCTATCAAACTTTGGGATCGGATCGGTGAAAACTATAAGCGGGTTCTGGAACCGAAAGAATAACGGAGGCGGAGGCTATGAGCGAGTATCTGAAAAAAATCGTCGAAAATTTAGAATCCATTGAGCGGGAGGAAGCCGCCGCCCTTTCCGCCGCCACACGGCTGGTGGCGGATACCATCAAGGGGGACGGCCTGATCTTTGTGTTCGGGTGCGGCCATTCCCATCTGCCGGGGCTGGATGCCTTTTACCGTGCCGGCGGGCTGGCAAACGTATCGCCTATGCTGGATACCGATCTGATGCTTCATAACGGGGCGGCAAAATCCAGCCGTATGGAAAAAATGTCGGGGATCTCCCCGGAGATCTTCCGCCGCTATGTTCCCACCGAAAAGGATATGATCTTTATCTTTTCGGCCTCGGGTAAAAATCAGGTGCCCATTGAAATGGCTAAGACCGCAGGGGAATGCGGGGTGCCCTCGGTGGGGATCTCTTCCTCTGCCTATTACGAAAAGGGCGGCAGTTTGCACAACCACGTGGATATCGCCATTGATTGCAAGGTTCCCTACGGCGATGCCTGTATCGAAGTGGGCAAGGCGAAAATGGGCGGGCTTTCCACCGCCGCCGCCTGCTTTATTTTGAACACCTGCCTGATCCAGGGGGCAAAGCTTGCCCTGGCGGAGGGCACCGAGCCGCCCGTTTACCTCAGCGGTAATATCGAAGGCGGTCGGGAGCATAACGTGGTGTTGGAAAATACGTATATGGGGAGAGTTAAGCATTTATGAGTCGGATTGCTGTGATCGGTCTGGCAGGAAATTCTGTTTTTCTGCCGGTGGACCGCTTTCATCAGGGGGGCGAAACCGTGGAAGCCCACTCGGCGCACTTTGAACCGGGCGGTAAGGGCTTTAACGCCGCGGTGGCCGCCCGCAGATACGGCGCAGAGGTTTCTTTTCTTGCCGCCGTCGGTCAGCAGGGGGCAGAGGGAATTCGGGAGGCCCTGGAGCGGGAAGGCATTGAAGCCACCCTTGTTTCCAAGGAGGGCGACACCGCCTTTGCCGCCATTGTTACCGATGCAACCGGGTGTAATCACGTGACCGTTTGTATGGGGGTGGCATTGACCCCCGACGACGTGATAGACTTTGAAGAAAAAATCGCCGCCGCCGACTTGCTGTTGCTCAGTAACGAGGTGCCGGAATCCGTTAATCTGAAGGCGGTACGGCTGGCTAAAGCCCACGGGATCCCCGTGATTTTGAATCCGGCCCCTGCAAGACCGCTGGATCCTTATCTTTTGGAAGAGGTGACCCTTTTCACCCCCAACGAGCACGAACAGGAGGGGCTGGAGGAAAAACAAAACGTGGTGGTAACGTTGGGTGCCCGGGGGTGTTATATCCGTGAGGCGGACCTTTCCGTTCCCGCGGTCAAGGTGGCATCCGTGGTGGATACCACCGGCGCAGGCGATACCT
>JAZOXD010000295.1:0-2718 GCA_045659565.1 Eubacteriales bacterium
ACAGATAATAATCCAATCTGCCGGGGCTGTTACCGCCGTGGGGATTTTCACGCATTACAACAATATGTTGCATAAAGTAGGCTTGCACCGCATCCCGAAAACTTTCGCAAGGGTTACGCGGAACCCTTTTCATGCGTTCGGCCAGTTCTTTATTTCCAAGCCGCTCATATTCGACAACGTGCTTATCATTGAAGGCGAGCATGGCGTCCAAAAGAATCAGCACACCCTTATAGAATGCCTTCGCCTCTTCATCCTTCGCTTTTTGGAGGTAGCCTTGGACCTGCTTTTTGAATTCGTCTACGCCCAGACGCAAAATCCGATCGTACCGCCACGAAATATGCCCTTTGGCGGAGCCGGTGATTATTTGTGCTTTTTGAAGCACTTTTGCTTCAGGGCATTCTTTTTTGAAATCTGCAACCGCAAAACTGTCGCAATCCAACTCCGGGCAGAACTCTTCGATGGGCGCTTCCTGAATATAGTAGACTCTGCCGCCGATACCATCGTCTTCATAGGCGAAAACAGGCTGGTTTTCAATGGCGTAGGCCATGGCGCGGGCTGATTTTTCTTCATGGGGAAGTTTTGAAAATTGCCCCAGCGCAGCGCTGTGTAAATCTGCCGCAAAATGAGTGGGCATCCCAACCAAACCGCGTTCCTTACATAACTGATGCAGTCGCATGATTCTCTCGGTCATGGTAGAGACCTTCCTTTGGTGATTATTCTTTTGCTGTATGGTCATTATATTAAAACGGCGAGAATTTGTCAATGCACGAAGATGTTTTGAACAAAAATTTGCAGGAAAATCTATTCCTTGACTGGAATAATGCTAAACGGTTTGGGAGGGTATGCTTCCAAGCCGTTTTTATCTGCTCTTTTATAGTTTGTGAACGCAGGGGAGGAGGAAAAATCCAACACTGCATCGCTGCAGGTTGGGGCGGTCGCCCGCAAATTCAAGTGGCTTGAAATCAATTGATTTCAAGCCACTTTTTTGTTTGCAGAGAATCGGCCGGAAAACCTTGAGGGTTCCGGGTCTCCGGACCGTCAGAATTTAGCGATATTGGTTATTATCCTGGCGATTCTGGTTGTTGTTCTGATTGTTGCGATTGTTGTTGCTGTTGTTGCTGTTGCTGTTGTTGTTGTTGCTGTTGTTGTTCTGATTGTTGTTGCGGTTGTTCTGATTGTTGTTGCGGTTGTTTTGGTTATTCTGGTTGTTGTTTTGATAATTGTTGTTCATAAAAAATTCTCCTTTATTTGAATTCAAGTATAGTTTGCCTGGATTTTGAAAAACTATTCATGAAAAAATTTTTAGGAGGCTTTCACGTGCTTTTGATAAAAAACGGATTGGTTTTTACCATGGAAACCGAAAAAGAAATTCAGGCTGATCTGCTGATCCGGAATGGAAAAATTATCCAGATTGAAAAAGAGATTGCGCCCGACAAGGATATGAATATCATAGATGCATCGGGCTTGCGGGTGTATCCGGGGTTCATTGATGCACATAGTCATATCGGGATCTCGGAAGAAAAAAAGACCCCCCAAGGGGATGAAAGCAACGAAGGAACCAACCCCATTACGCCATTTGTTCGTGCCATCGATGCGATCAATCCTATGGACAGCGCCTTTCATAATGCGTTGGCCGCCGGGATCACCGGAGTGATGGTGGGGCCGGGCAGTGCAAACCCCATCGGGGGGCAGTTTGCTTTTATAAAGACCCATGGCAGGCGGATCGATGATATGGTGGTTCTGGCCCCTTCGGCTATGAAACTGGCCTTTGGCGAAAATCCCATGACAAATTACGGACCCAATGGAAATATTCCCTCCACCCGTATGGGGATTGCTTCCTTAATTCGGGAAGAGTTGACCAAGGCGAAGCAGTATTTTAATGATGGAAATAAGGGGCAGGAAACCTTTGGGATGGAATGTTATCGGGATCTTTTTGAAGGAAAAATCCCACTGAAGGCCCATGTGCATCGGGCAGATGATATTTTTACTGCCATCCGCATTGCCGAGGAGTTCGGATTGGAACTTACGCTGGATCATTGTACTGAAGGGCACCTGATCGCAGATGCGATCGCCGAAAGCGGATATCCGGCCATTGTTGGCCCTTCTCTTGCCTCTCGTTGCAAAAATGAAGTGAGTCAATCAGATTTCAAAACCCCGGGCATCCTGCAAAAAGCAGGAGTTTTGGTGGCGTTGACCACCGATCATCCGGTGTCCAGAATCCAATATCTCCCCCTTTGCGCCGGGCTGGCCGCCAAAGAGGGGATGAGCGAGTGGGACGCATTACGCGCCATTACCATCAATGCTGCTCGTATTTGCCGTGTGGATCATCGATTGGGCAGTCTGAAGGAGGGGAAGGATGCCGATGTTGCCATTTATGACGGAAATCCCTTGGAAATTGCATCTTCGGTAAAATTCACCATCGTTAATGGGGAGATTGCATGGCAAGCAAAGGCATAATGATGGCCGGCCGTCTCCACGAACCTTTTTCTGCTCTCCAGAAAAGGGTCCGTTCTCTGAGGATCGGCAAAAAGAAAAGCACCCCTGTTGGGGTGTCGGGCGAAAGGTTCGTTCTGTTTTACTCGGAGAAACTCTACGCCACGGATTTTTTCGGGCCGCTGGTCGGCGGCCAACGAAAAAACACCTCGCTTCGAGACACGGCAGTCCGCCCGCTATCTTCGGGCGGGTGCCTCAACGAACCCCAAAGCGGTTCGATTACGG
>JAZOXD010000296.1:0-2278 GCA_045659565.1 Eubacteriales bacterium
CCGGGTCTGCGTGAAATTTCCGCGGGAGAATGGGAAGGGATTCCCTTTGATGATTTAGAGGTGCAATACCCCGAGGATTACCGTGTGTGGCGGCAGGACGTGGGTCGGGCTCGGTGCACCGGCGGGGAAAGCACCTTGGAACTTTCTGAGCGAATCATTGCCCACGTGAGGGAACTGGCAGAAAAGCATTCGGGGCAAACCCTTTGTCTGGTGACCCACGCCACCCCCATTCGGGCCATATGCGTGTTAGCGGCGGGCCTGCCCCCGGAGAAAATGGATCAGATCCCTTGGGTCAGCAACGCTTCCGTTAGTGAATTTGAATATGAAAACGGGGTGTTTACCTGTATTTGCAAGGACCAAAACGGGCATTTGGGCGATCTGGTGACAAAATTACCCAAAAATGTGTGAGGTTTCATGAACTCCGAGCGTGTAAGGGGTGAAAGGGGGCGAAGCGCATGGATAACGGTGCAAGTAGCTACCGCCGCTATCTGCAGGGCGACGAACAGGGATTGGTAGAGATCATCCGGGATTATAAGGATGGTTTGATCTTCTACCTGACCGGCTTTACCGGTAACGTGCCGGAGGCCGAGGAACTGGCCATGGATACCTTTGTGAAATTGGGGCTCAAGCGCCCCAAGGATCGGGGAACCGGCAGCTTTAAGACCTGGCTTTATGCCATCGCACGGAACGTGGCGGTGGATCATCTGCGCCGCCGCAAACGGCAGCCCCTTTCGCTGGAGGATCAGCAGCAGGTGGCAGAGCTCCATACCCTGGAGCAAAGCTATCTGCAAAAGGAGGAGCGGATCGCCCTTTACGAGGGGATCCTGGGGCTGAAGCCGGAATACCGGCAGATCCTGCTGTTGGTCTATTTTGAAGGGCTGAGCCTGAAGGAGGCGGGGCTGGTGCTCCATAAAAGCACCCATGCCGCCGAAATGCTGATCAGCCGGGCCCGTGCCGCCCTGAAGGCTACCCTTGGGGAGGAGTTTTTGCAATGAAGCATTATGAAGAAATGGCTCAAACGGTTTTGGAACGGATCGAAACAAAAAAACAGCAGAAGCGCCGTCGGGCGCCCCTTGTTGTGGGTGCGGTGTTGGCCTGCTGTCTTTTGGTGTTCGGGGGATTGAAGGCGGTATTTGTTCTGCCGGGGCCGTATATGTGGTCAACCATGGATTTTTCCAATTCCTGGCCGGAGCCTTCGCTGGAGGCTTTTTATCGGGTGCCCGATTATATTGTGCAGGGAACGGTGACCGCCGTGAAGGAGGATTATTTTTTGAATCCTTTGGATCTCCGCAACCGTCCGAATGCCAAAATCACCGTTTATGAGATTACCCTGGATCAGACCTTCAAGGGGCATCTGCCCGGAGAGACGGTTTTGGTCAAGATCCGGAACGGCGAAGGAATATATACCGCCTGGTATGATGATGCCTTGAAGGCGAGGGATATCAATGAATACCGCCTGGAGATCGGCAAAAGCTATATCCTGGGCTTAAAGACCGTTGATTTTGAATCCCCTTATTATGAAATGGGCGATCTCTATATCTATTACCGGGAAGCGATGACCTTTACCCAAAACGAAAAGGGTCAATGGCAAAGCAGCTGGGATGAGTTGATCTTAGATCCCGCCACCCTGCGGCAAGAGATTGGGGCAGATGCCGGAAAGGTTTTGCAGGATGCATCGCTGATCGTCAAAGGACGGGTTCAAAAACTGAACCGCTCCTACTATACCGACCCGGAGGGGAACGGCACCCTGACCAATTCCTACGTAAAGGAATATACCGTTGCGGTGAACGAAGTTCTGAAAGGGGACTATGGGGAAGAAACGCTGGCGTTGCGGGCCTATGATCTCCACGGCGGAATTATCCAACACGAATATTATCAAAAGGAGATCGAAGAGGGGCAATATCCGCTTTTCACCTTGGAGGAAGGCGCGGAATATATTTTCTGCCTGGCGCCCATCAGTGAAAAGGAAGCAAAGAGCTATGGGGATGATCCCAACGGCTATCAGCTTACGGCCGATAATAACGGCAATGCGGCTTGCGATTATCTTTACCGGGCCTGCTTCAAAAGGGATGAAAACGGCCTTTATCGAAATACGGCCGACGGCCTTATAATTCTGAACCCCGAAACATTAAAATTATCTTGATTGATTTCAAAAATGCCACGGTTTTCGTGGCATTTTTGTTGTTATTTCGGGAAATTTATGCTAAACTTGAAACAAGAACAAGGAAAGGCCGTTTTGCTATGAAAATTGTGATCGCGATTGATTCCTTTAAGGGGA
>JAZOXD010000297.1:0-12956 GCA_045659565.1 Eubacteriales bacterium
GGAACTCCGCATGCTTTTTAAAACACACACAACGGATGAAAACCGGAAGGTGTATAATGAGTTTGCAGGGCAGGTCGAGGGACGGTCTGTAGACAAGATCACGCCAGTAGAACATGACCGGGATCATCTTTGAGCACACAGAACTGCGCCTTGAGCGCGTACGCTAAACTTCATTTTTCAGATGATCCACACCTGCAAATATTATACAGGAGTGTGGTATATGCAAGCAATTTTAGAATGTTGTTGCGGAGTAGACGTTCACAAGGATATGATCGAGGCTTGTATCATTCAAGGTATCGAGAATCCTAATTTTATTCGTCAGCAGTTCCTTACAATTCCAAGTGAACTGCAAGAATTTGTTCAATGGCTTTACGAAAATGACTGCTACCATATAGCGATGGAAAGTACCGGAGTTTACTGGAAGCCAGTTTATGAAACCATTGAAGAGTTTTCGCCCTATTATGAAAGCATCATCGTGGCCAATGCTCATCATATGCGCAATCTTCCCGGGAGAAAGACGGATGTAAAAGATGCAGAATGGATCGCCACTTTATTACAACACGGTCTGTTGGAGCCTTCTTTTGTGCCGGAACGCACAATCCGCAATTTGAGAGAGTATTCTCGCACTTACAAAAATTACATTAGTGAGAAAAGCAGATGCATTAACCGAATGGAAAAATTCCTTCAAACGCACGGGTTCAAACTGTCCAGCGTTTTAAGCGACATCAACAATGTAAGCGGTATCCGCATTTTAACCATTCTTTCTGAAAAAGGTTCTCTTTCTGTTGATGATGTTAAAAATGCAATCAGCAGTAATACCAAATGCTCTGCAGAGGAAATTCAAAGCGCCATCTGCGGGAGGCTTAACGTTAATGAACGTTTTTTGCTTTCCGATTCTCTTGACCAGCTTTCCTCTCTCCAAAAAAGAATAGACAAGATTTTAGCTATGATGGCAACGATCTCTGAGCCTTACAAAAAGCTGCTGGATCAATTAGATTCCATTCCGGGCATTGATATTACTGCTGCTATGCTTATTTTAGCAGAAATTGGCCCTGTTCCGCAAGAGGTTTTTCCATCTTCTGCTCATCTTTGTTCTTGGGCCGGTCTTTCTCCACGTAATGACCAAAGTGCGGGAAAAATTTCTTCAAAAAAGATTATGCCGGGTAATCCTTATATAAAGTCTATTCTTTGTCAATCTGCTTGGGCTGCTGTTCGTTCCCGTAATACTCCTTTCGGCCATTGGTTTTGGTCTCATCAAGGTAAACTCGGCAAGAAAAAAGCAATCATTGCTGTTTCAAGAAAGATTCTTGCTCTTATTTACCACCTTCTTCAAACAGACCAATTTTATGATGGCGAAATTGCTATGAAATCTTATCTTGCTTGATTGATCCTTTTCTTTGGGAGGCTCTTTTTAGTGCGCTCTTTTTTAAACGGTTTTCACGCTAACCATCCCCTGATTTTAGGCATTCCGGCGTTTTCATTTGACACTTTCCCCTTCATTATATATAATATATAGCAAAGAAAAAAACCAAGGAGGAAATCCAATGAACTTCAATGTGAATCATCCGATCCTCTTCGTGATGGTCGGGTTGATCATTCTGGTGGTTCTGGGCCAATCTGCCTTTTTCCTGGCGCGGGCCCTGAAAAGAGCCAAAGAAAAAGGAATGGACCCCAAAGTGATCAGAAAAACCATTATTTCTGCTTCTATTTTCACCATCGCTCCGGCGGCGGCCATTTTGGTGGGTGTCATCGCCCTTTCCAAAAGCTTGGGCATCGCCCTGCCCTGGTTGCGGCTTTCGGTGATCGGGTCGCTTTCCTATGAGACCATCGCCGCCAGCACCGTTTTGGAAAATTTAGGCCTGGGCACCGGTGTGCGGGTGACCAACGCTTCCGATTTTGTCAGTGTGGCCTTTGTGATGACCTTTGGTATTCTCATCGGCCTGATCCTGGTGCCCCTTTGCACCAAGCGGATCCAGAAGGGCATCCAATCCATCGAAAAGCGGGACAAGAAATGGAGCGAGATCCTCAATAACGCTATGTTCCTGGGGATGATCTCTGCCTTCTTGGGTTATGTGTTCTGCGATGTCACCAATGCCTTCAAGGGCGATTTCGTTGGGCTGATCCCCGTTTGCGTAATGGCCGTTTCGGCGGTAATTATGGCGGTTTGCGGGCTTTTGGCCATAAAATGCAAGCAGGCCTGGATGAACGATTACGCTCTGCCCATCAGCCTGATCGGCGGTATGGCGGCGGCGATTCCCATCACCGCTTGGTTGGGTTAAGGAGGGTATGGCAATGAAAAAACAAAACGAAACCTACTTAGAAAGCGTTCATCGCCACGGCCGCAGCTGGGGCCTGGTGCTCTTCACCTTAATTTTAGCCTTCCCCTTTGTTGTCGCCCTGATCTTCCGGGCCAGCCCCAAGTGGGGGGCCATGGCCAATGCCGCTCTGGCGATCCTGCCGATGTACTGGGCAGTAGGGATCATTGAAATGTTCACTTTTGTGCCCATGCTGGGCGCCGGCGGTGCGTATCTTTCCTTCGTGACGGGCAACATTTCCAATCTGAAGCTGCCCTGCGCTCTGGATGCCATGGAGCGAGCCAACGTAAAGGCCAGTTCCGAGGAAGGAGAGATCATCTCCACCATTTCCATTGCTGTTTCCAGTATTGTGACCACTTTAATCATCATTCTGGGCGTGATTCTGATCATCCCCCTGACCCCCATCATTTCTTCCGATGTTTTGAAGGCGGCCTTTGATCAGTTGTTGCCCGCTCTGTTTGGCGGCCTGGCGGTGGTATTTGTTTCCAAGAACTGGAAGCTTTCCATCGCGCCCATCCTTCTGATGCTGGCCCTCTTCATCTTTGTTCCTGCACTGAACGCCGGAACGGTTGGTATCATGGTGCCCGTGGGTGTGCTCTTCACCATCGGCGTAGCCCGGATCCTTTATAAGAAAGGACAATTATAATGCTCTATATTCTATTGACTTTGGCGGCTGTGCTGCTGATCATGATTGCGATTATCCTGATCCGCACCCTGCGGTTCACCCCCAAGCCCCCGGTTCCCGTTCAGGAGGAAGAAATCTCCTTTAATCGGGAAATCACGGTGGAGCGATTGCAAAAATTGGTGCGTTGCAAAACCGTTTCTTACCACAACCCCGCCTTAGAAGACGATGGGGAATTCGAAAAGCTGATTGGCCTTTTGCCGGATCTTTATCCCCAGGTTTTTGAAAAATGCACCCTGACCCGTCTGCCGGATCGGGCGTTGCTCTTCAAATGGCCCGGCAAGACTGCCGGAGATCCGGCGGTGATGATGGCCCACTACGATGTGGTGCCCGTGGAGGAAGAGGGCTGGCAAAAGCCGCCCTTCGAAGCCATCATTGAAGATGGCGTACTGTGGGGACGGGGCACCTTGGACACCAAGGTAACCATCAACGGCGTGCTTTCTGCCGCCGACCATCTGATCCAAACCGGCTTCCAACCGGAACACGATATCTACTTTGCCTTCTCCGGAGGCGAAGAGGTAAACGGCAAGAGCGCCGAAAACATTGTGGCCTGGTTCGAAGAACAAAAAATTCACCCGGAAATGGTGGTGGATGAGGGCGGCGCCGTGGTAGAAAACGTGTTCCCGGGCGTCAGCCAACCCTGCGGTATGATCGGCATTGCCGAAAAAGGGATGGTGGACGTGGCCTATCGAGCCAAATCCGCCGGCGGCCACGCTTCTGCTCCCAAGCCCAACGGGCCAGTGGTTTCCTTGGCCAAAGCCTGTTGCAACATTGAAAGCAAGCCCTTCCCCGCCCACCTGACCAAGCCGGTGGCGGAAATGTTCGATACCCTGGGTCGCCATTCCAATTTCCTTTATCGGATGATCTTTGCCAACCTTTGGTGCTTCCGGGGTGTTTTGGATCTGATCTGTAAAAAGAGCGGCGGCGAGCTGAATGCATTAATGCGAACCACCGTTGCCTTCACCCAGATGCAGGGTAGCAAGGCGCCCAATGTGATCCCGCCCAAGGCGGAGCTGGTTTCCAATATCCGGCTGAATCCCGAGGATACGGTGGAATCCGCCCTGGAATATCTCCGCAAGACCGCCGGAGATAACCGCATCGAGATCGAGGCTCTCCACGGGATGAACCCCAGCCCCATCTCCCGCACCGATTGCATCGGCTGGGAGCGGGTGGCCACCGCCGTGGCCTCCACTTGGAAGGGGGCTTTGGTTTCGCCCTATCTGATGGTGCAATGCTCCGACAGCCGCCACTACGGCCGGATCTCCGATCGGGTCTATCGTTTTTCAGCCATGGATCTGACTTCCGAAGAACGGGGCACCATCCACGGCCATAACGAACGGATCCGCTTGGAAACCATCAACAAGGCAGTGGAATTCTATATCCGTTTAATGAAACAATGTTGATAAGAGGGGGGACCTTTTTTAAAGGTCCCCCCTCCAAAACTTTCAAAGAAAAGCATTGGCTTTTCCGGCCAACTTATGGTATAATAGAAAAAACTTTTAAAAGGAGGGCGAAAGCGTGAAAGAACTCGGCAAAAAAATACTGGAAGCATTGGTTTCCGCCCTGCCTATTACAGCCATCGTATATTTAATGAGCCTGACTCCGCTTTTTAATTTTTCTGCGGTGGAACTGATCACCTTTACCATCGGCGCAGCTTTGCTGATCTTAGGGATCGGCCTCTTTAATATGGGCGCCGATCTGGCCATGACCCCCATGGGGACCCATATGGGCGCCGGCCTTTCCAAGCAACGGAAGCTGGGGCTATTGCTGGCGGTCTGCTTTGTGATGGGGATGCTGATCACCATTGCGGAGCCGGATCTGCAGGTTTTAGCCAATCAGGTGAAGGCGGTAATGAACGGCACTCTGCTGATCTATGCGGTGGGGCTGGGTGTGGGCGCCTTTTTGCTGGTGGCGGTTCTGCGGATCGTGTTCCGGCGGCCCCTTTCCCAATTGCTGATGCTTTTTTATATGCTGTTGTTTGCCTTGGGCCTGTTGCTGGCGGTAAACGACCAGCTGAATCTTTTGCCCCTGGCCTTTGATAGCGGCGGTGTAACCACCGGCCCCATTACCGTTCCGTTCATTATGGCGTTGGGCGTCGGTATTGCCGGCGTTTTGGGCGATCCCCGCAGCAAGGACAACAGCTTCGGCCTGGTGGCCCTTTGTTCGGTGGGGCCCATTATGGCGGTGATGCTGCTGGGGGTTTTCTCCAAAAGCGAGTTGACCTATCAGGTGCCGGACTATACCGTTTCCGGCGATATTCTTAAAACCTTTCTCACCACCGCCCGGCATACCGCCGTCGAGGTGGCCATTGCATTAGGGCTGATCGTAGTATTCTTCCTGATCTGCCAACTGGCCTTCTTAAAGCTGCCCCGTAAGCGGTTGTTCCGGATCGCCATCGGAGTGGTTATGACCTATTTGGGGCTGGTTCTGTTTTTAACCGGCGTAAATGTGGGCTTTATGCCCATCGGCTATAAATTAGGCCATTCTCTGGCCCAGGGCAATCCTCTGTTCCTGGTGCTTTTCGGTTTGCTGACCGGTGTTTTGGTTGTGTTGGCGGAACCCGCCATCCACGTCTTGAACCGTCAGGTAGAGGATGTGACCGGCGGAATGATCTCCAAACGATCGATGATCCTGGGGCTTTGCATCGGCGTGGGCGCCTCCATCGCCCTTTCGATGATCCGCATCATCTTTGATTTTTCCTTGGTTTATTATGTCATTCCCGGCTATTTCATATCTCTGGCCCTTTCCCTTTTCGTACCCCGGGTCTACACCGCCATCGCCTTTGATTCCGGCGGCGTAGCCAGCGGCCCAATGACCTCCGGCTTTATCTTGCCCTTTGCCATTGGTGTTTGCGTGGCGATCCAGGGCGAAAGTGCTGTTTTGCGGGATGCCTTTGGGGTGGTGGCTCTGGTGGCCATGACCCCCCTGATCACCATCCAGCTGTTGGGATTCCGTTCCCTGATGGGCCGCCGGGTGCAAGAGCATCGGGCCATGAAGCGGATCCTGGATGCAGATGATCAACAGATCATTAATTTTATGTAACAAAAGTAAGGAGGAGAAAGGATGCAAAATTCTGTTAACGAATCTGCCATCAAGAAACTGAAGCTTCTCTTTACGGTGGTGGATCGACCCAAGGCCGAATTTTATCTGGATGTTCTCAGCCAGTTTGAAGTAAATTACCAGATGGCTCTCAGCGGGCTGGGCACTGCATCCTCGGATCTGGTGGATCTGCTGGGGCTGAACAAACATAAGGCGGTGATCCTCAGCGTGGTGCGGGAGGATCGGGTGGAAACCATTCTTCATACATTGGAGGATAAGTTCGCCACCATAAAAAACGGCAAGGGCATTGCCTTTGCGGTGCCGCTATCCAGCGTGATCGGCGTGAATCTTTATCAATTCTTGAGCAACAACCGGCTGAAAAGGGGGAGCGACAATGACAACCAATAACCACGAAGTGATTTTCGCCATCGTAAACGATGGCTTTGCCGAGGATGTAATGGATGTAGCCCGGGAACTGGGCGTGCGGGGCGGAACCATTATCAACGCCCGTGGCGTGGCCAGAGAAGAGGCCGCCGCCTTTTTCGGCATTACTCTTCACGCAGAAAAAGAGATTTTGATGATGGTGGTGGAAAAGGAACTGCGGGATACGGTTCTGAACGCCATCTATAAAGAAATGGGTATGGCCAAAAAGGCCCAAGGCATTGCCTTCAGCCTGCCGGTCTCCGAAGCCGTTGGCCTGGCTCCTGCGCCTAAAGAGGAAAACAAATAAATAAAGAGGGAACCTTTTGATAAAGGTTCCCTCTTTTTATTCCCTTCGAAAACGTTTAACCTAATCGACGTTCTTTAATGATCATAAATTCTTCGTCGGTGATACCCTCCAGGGCGGGAATCGCCAGATTGCCGCCACAGCAACTCATGGCTCCGGTGTGGTCGGTGCCGCCGCAACGGTAAAGGTTATATTTTTCTGCCGCTTCCACCGCCAGGCTGGCATAGTTCCGGTACAGATCCGGATGAGAAACCTCAATGCCGTTCAAGCCGTAGCCCACCAATTTATCCAGCATTTCAATATGCTCGTTGCAATGGGCCAGGGCGATAATGCCCCCGGCCTTGCGGACGGTTTTAATTACTTCTTCGGCAGTGGGCGCCTTGGGACGGAACAGTTTTGCCTCCGGAGCATTGAAAACGTTAGCCCGAAAAGTGGCCCAGTCGTAATCGGCGGGCACTGCCTGTTTGATATCCATGGCCCGAATCACAGAATCAATGCACAGCCAGGTGCCTTCCTTGCTCAGGTCTGTAACGTCGTTCCAGGTGATGCCGCCCACGTAACCCAAAGCAATCCCGCGCTCCACACATTTACGGGTACATTCGTTCCGTTCTTCCACCAGGCGGCGGATGAGTTTGCGGATACCGGGGTCATCCATATCGTAGTCCAAAGCCACCAGATGAGGCTTCACACCGCCTTCGTTGCCGTAAAATTCCACCCCGGCCAGAGAATGAAGCCCTTCCCCTTTGGCCAACTTCATAAATTCCTTCACACCACCGTCGGTTTCGTGGTCGGTTAATGCCAGGGCCCGATAACCCAGGGATTTGCCGATCAGCACCAACTGCTTGGGGGTAAATCCACCGTCGGAAAACGTGGAGTGCAGATGCAGGTTTGCGTATTTCATTTTACTCCATCTCCTTAAAGGTCTTCAGCCACAGGCGTTTAATCAGTTCGTGGCCGTTGGCGGTGGGATGCACGCCGTCACGGGTCCAGTAATCGGGCCCGGCCTTGGTGCAGGCTTCGTCAAAAGCCGCCTGCAAATCGATGCAGGGCAGATTATATTTTTGGGCAATTTTCTTGGCCACCGCATTTTTCTCGCCCACATCCACCCGGAACATATTCAGCCGGTCGGGCTTTTCTTCTGTATCACAGGTGGCGCTGCCTTCCAAAACAAAAGGAGCAAGAATCATCAATTTAATATCCGGACAGGCTGCATAAATCTCATCCAGCAGCATGGTATAAATTTTTTCAAATTTAGCGGTATCCACACCATTCTGTGTGCCAATCTCGTGCCAGGCATCGTTCACGCCAATGAAAATGCTGGCGTAATCAGGCTTCAGATTAATGAAATCCGCCTTGATCCGGGCATAAAGATCCACGATCCGGTTACCGCTGATCCCCCGATTGATCACTTCGTATTCATTGGGCTCTTCCAGCCCCAAATGAGCCTTTACCAGCAAAGGATAGCCGGTGCCCAGCCCATAAAAATCCTCCCGCTTTCTGCCGCAATCGGTGATGGAATCGCCTTGAAATAAAATTCTCTTTGCCATGTTATGATCCTCCGTTTTCATTTCTGTTTTATTTTTTGTAATCGCCCCCGGCAACAATGCCAACAGCGCTTCTGCCACTCTTACTGCAAGGCGCCCCTTGGATTTTGGATGAATATCATCCGGTTCACAAACATCGGCAGAAATCACCGTTTTAACCCGGGGCAAATCGTTTTGAATTTGCCACTGCGCCTTTTGAATCGATGTCCAGGCCGGTCCGGCGCGTTTGATATTATCTGCCAGTTGAATCACCACAAAGGGAAGTTTTTCATCACCAAAGGCATTTCTCCAAATTTCGATCAAGGCCTTAAGTTCCCTTTTATACACCATTGCTTCTGCCAGCGAGGCATCGCTTTCACCCTGATACCATACCACACCGGAAATTCCAAAGGGGATGATCTGACTCAAAGCGTATTCATAAAGAACCCCATCGCCGTTCCACGAGGCATATTCTCCCTTGGTATGGTCTTTGAACTTCTCTTCCATCGGAATCCGGATCCCGATCCGCTCCAAAGTGCCGGCAGGTAACCAGCTTTCAATAACCGAAGCCCCTTGATAGCAGCTGATCAGCCCCACAGCAACCCCCTTTTTCTTCGAAAGGGCATTTCCGGCCAGATAGCCGATGGCAGACCATTCGCCAACATTTTCCCGCCGGCTCTGCACCCATCCGTCTGCCGGGGTATAGTATTCGCTTTTTTCAATCCGCTCCGGAGAGTAAAGCCGCAGCAACGGATTGGTTTCATAAAACACGTCCGGCATAGCCGATTGATTCAATTTAAATTGCATATTGGATTGGCCTGCCAGCAAAAGAACATCACCAATATAGATATCCTTCAAAACCACAGCCTTCCCCGCAAGGATCGCCCGCAATTCATAAGGGCCACCATATTCCATGGCAGGGAATTCCGCCAGCCAGCGTTCCCCTTGATGGATCACCGTTTTGCGTTGGTCGGCAAAAAACAGCTCGGCAGTTCCCTGGCCGGTTCCGAAAATACGGATCGGCTGGCCGGCCGCAAACACCATTCCGGAACTGAAAATCGGCGCTAATTTCATTTTTTCAATCCTCCGCTTCCATTAAAAGATAAAGCACCACCGTGCTCCCCGGTGACGGAAGGTTAACCGGGAGAGCCGTTTTCTGATCCCGGCAACATCTTTTTAGTTTTCATCAATCTTACCTTGCCAAAAGCATAGCACAGTTCGTCAAAAATTTCAATCAAAAAAGACCGCTTTCGCGGTCTTTTTTTATCATGCAATAACAGGCTTGGAATAAGAAACGGAAGAAAGACAAACCCAAGTGTTGCCGGCGCTCATCTTCAGGGGAGTCCCGTCAGCGTTGGTGAATTTCAAAGGCGCATTCTCGTTTTCCTTGGTCCATTTAATGGCTTGGTAGCCACCGTTGGTGAAGTAATAGCCTTCACCGCTGCCCCAGGTTACCAGCCGATGCACACCATTGGAGTGGGTGTAGATTCGGGAAAGACAAACCACCACATTCTTCACCTTGGTGGTCTCCTTGGTGAAATATTCGGTGGGGGTTTTGTCCTTAAAGCCCCGCTCATAAAGGCCGCTTTGGGCATCATAGGTAAATACGGTTTTAAAATTGCCGGAGAAGGGAACCGTTACCTTATTGGCAACGCCACCGGTCAGGGTGACTGTTTCCTTTTCGGGGGCAAAATTCTGCCAGGTGGAAGGAACCGCCTGGGCGGTTTCAAACCGCTTGCCAATCCCCTCCCAAAGAATGGGACCGTGGGTATACAGGGTATGCTCCAGAGCCAGTCCGTTTTTAATCCGCTCACCCAGCAGGTTTTCGTGGATATCAATGCGGTTCAGCCGGGTCAGATATTGATTCAGGCTCTTATCGTTGCCCCGGTGAATATAGATGGCGTTATGCCCCACCGCCAGATCAATATAAGGCCAGCGGGCGGAACGGACAGTACCAATATTTTGCACCTTATCCACATTCTGGAACACCGCCATCAGCCGGGTTTCGCCGCCCTCAATCTCGGTTTCGTAAATGATATCCGCTTCGGGCAAGCCGGCCTGGGCATTTTGAGCCCGCACGTCGTTATTGATCATCACCGCAACCGGGCGCTGCTTGGCAATGCCTTCGTATTCATAAATACCGGTCAGCGGATTTAAACTATCTGCCGGCTTTTCCGGTTCCTTTTCGGTCTCTGCAACAGGAGGCGTTTCCGACCCCTCTTTTTTCTCTTCCTTTTTGGAGCAGCCGCTGACCAACAACAGCAGCAGGATCAGCGCAATCGCCGTTAGTTTTTTAAACATTTTCTATACCTCCGTTGTTTGATAATTCTATTATAAAATCAGGGGCCGAATTTTTCAACCGTTAATTAGGGCTGCGACCCGCTTCATCCCCGCCAGATACCGTTCCAGCAGTTGTTCAAAACTTAGTTCTGCATAGGCCGTATAATAGCCATCGTAAAATTGCATCAAGGAAGTTTTGGCAATGGCCATTTCCCGATAGCAATCCCGCAATTCTTCGGCGGTACGCCCTTCCTTAAGCGCGTGGATTCTTCCGCCGGGCTCCAGACAGAGCTTTTCTTTGGCATAGTCAGTTTGGGCCAATTGCCCCGCAATAGTCTGCCAATCGATGGCGCCATCAAAGGGGGCGGAATGCATATCAAAGCCGGGGATGGTGTCGTGAAGATGGATGGCCCCCAGCCGATCTCCGTAACGAGGCAAATAGTTGTTGAAATATTCCGTATCCACCGCCATTCCTAAATCGTGGCCGGTGTCATAGCAAAAGCGAACGTTTTCGTCCTTAAAATGATCTAAAACATAAGATAAGTGCTCGCTGGCTTTGGAATTTTCAAAGGCCAGGGTGAAATCATATTGCTTGGCACATTCAACGATCTTGCCAAACCGAGCCAATCCTTCTTCCCCTGCGGGCTTTAGCACGCTGCCATAGGTAACGTGGGCGATACCGATCTTAATGCCCAACTCTGCGCATTCCCGGATCTGCCGGCAATAGCCCTCCAGAATGGGTGCGCCTTCTTCTTCGCTGTCCCAAAGCTTGCTGGTACCCCGGCAATTCAGATGCACGTTTTCAATGGGAAGCTCCAGTTGATGGCAAAGAGCCACCTGCTCCGCCAAATCCGCCCCATAACTCAAGGCAATGAAATCAAAGCCGGCCGCCTTGATCGCCTTGATCCGCTCCGCAGCGGACAAGGACTCATGCTTAAAAATATAGGTTCCGTATAACATAACGACTGCCCTTTCATAGATTCTTTGCAACTATTATATCATAGACAAAGCAAAGTAGGCAAGAATATTTAGCATCAGGCTCCCGCTGTGACAAGGGAAACCGGCGGCCCATGCCGGCAAGGGGAGACAAAAAATAACACCACCCAATCGGGTGGTGTTATTTTTGGGGACCGACACTCAAAATGGAACCGGTCTAAAAAACCTAATTTTCTTTATTATTTGGATTTTTTATCGTGTAAAATTAATCCTGCAATAATTTGGATAATTGAAATAACAATTGCAAGAACAATTGGGACGATACCTAATTTACTATTCCCAACAGAATCGAGCCTTTAAATTATCCAAACAAAAAGCCAAGTATAGCAAAAACTACGGTCGGACACAAAATTAAAAAACCTATGTACTTATCACAATTCAGTTTGATTTCTTTGTTATATTTTTTGATTTTCCTCAAACCGTATATTGGAAAATGCATTACGTCAAATGCTTCAAGCTTGTTCCCTTCTGATCTCAAAACAAAGGTAGCATAAGAAAAACTGATTGTTCTCCTCGACATAACTCGTGGATGATAAACGATCTCTGCAATATCCTTTATCGAAATTTCGCGATTTTCCAAAAACAAAGTATCTTCATTTGTCACTCCCAAAATCTTTCCAAAAGTAAAACGATTAAAAATTGATAAAATGATAAAAGGCCCAATAAATATGCCGTACATCACAGCGATAACAGGAGCAGCTCCCGACATTTCAACAATGGTGTTCCAAATATCAAAATTACCCTTTCTCAACTCCTGCATTATTATCATTACAGGAACAGCAGGAAGAGAGGCAAGCATTATGTAAATATATGTACTGAAATATTGCCAACGAATCTTTTCTCCGTCTAATTCATCTAATGCCAGAGCTTGTTTCTTTGCGTTGTTTTTAACAAATTCTAAAAACAACGGGAAGTTTTCCTCTTGTGATTTTATCTTCAAAACTTTAGGGAAGGCACAAATGGTGTAAGATTTCTTCTTGTTAAAGAGGAGATAAATCGTATACTCTTTTAATATTTTGGATTTCTTTATTTTTACCGACGTTATATCAAGAGAAATTCTCACCGTATCCGTAACGTGTTCACCCGATAAAAAGGCGATCAAAAAATGGGTTTCCGAAAAGCCAAAATAGGCAAACTGTTGGAATCCGCCATTTTTGACATAGCCAAAAATAGGGTGCATAAGTGTTTCACCATCTTGTAGCATATCGGATAAAGTTTCTATCATATGTTGATCACTTGCCATAAACACACCGCCTTTCTTTAATTAATGATATCACATAACCATAAAAATTCCAATATATCCCCCAAATCACAAGTTGCAGGTTCCAGTCCATAAGGGTCAAGAAGAGGTGCAAAATTGTTGCCCCATTTTGGCTCCCCCTGTTGGACTCGAA
>JAZOXD010000298.1:0-7623 GCA_045659565.1 Eubacteriales bacterium
ATTGCTTGTAAAGCACTTCGATTTGCGTCGGTAACCCTTCGTCGGAGGCCGTTTTAGAACAGTAGATATATCCCAATTTCGGACAATTGGCCAGGGGCTCCAGACTTTTTACCGGTGTATCAGTCAAATCTATGTTTACCAATTCCGGCAACCCCCTCAGGCAAGAAAGGTCCGCCACCTTGGTGCGGGCAATTTCCAAATTGGTCAATCCGGATTGCCCTTGCAAGGGGGATAAATCCACTAACGGATTTCCACTGATATAAAGTTCGCTGACAGATCGCTTAAAGGTGTCCAAAGAGGCAATTTCGTTATCGTTTGCAAAAAGAACGGACAGTTCCTTGCAATCATTCACAACACTCAGGGAGGTTAAACCGCAGCCGGAAAGATCCAGACATTTCAATTGCGGAAGTGAAGATAGTTTTTTGATGTTTTCCGGCGTGTTTTCGGCAATATAAAGCTCCGTCAGTTTGGGTAAAGTGCTGATGGATGAAAGGTCAGAAATATAGTTTTTGGCTGCGGTCAGACTGATCAACTGGTCTGCCCCTTGCAGGCCCTCCAGTTCGCACAGCCGGTTTGCAGCAATGTTCAGTTGAGAAAGAAGAGGGAAGGCGACCAGATCCATGGATGTGGTGATTTGGTTTTCTGCCACATTTAAAAATTCCAGATATGCCAGCGGGCGGAGGGGCGCCAGAGTGGTCAGCCGGTTGCCATCCAGCTCCAACTCAGTCAGGTTCTTACAAGTTGCAATTGCCGTCAGGTCTCCGTCCCTTAATTCGCAACCGGAAAGGGTCAGGGCGGTCAGCTCCTTCAGCCCGGATAGGGGGGAATAATCGGCGATCATCGGTTCATCTGCAATCCGTAAACTCCGCAGATTGGGTAAATATTGCAGGTCCGCCAGGGTCATAATCTGTCCGTCGATCCCGGCGTTATTCAACTCGGTGACCGAAGCCAGCCGATTCTTTTTTAAAGAACCTCTTTGCCCCAGGGCTGCTTGCACCATTTTTTCAATTTTCGGATCGGAAAAACGGATGGTTTCGTTGGCGTTGTCAATCTTGTAAGAAATCTTCAAACGGGGCGATACCAAGCCGTTTTCCGTATTCAGAGCAATGGCAGTCAGGGTGGTGTCTGCACCGATGGTAATGGGCTCGCTGTAGAGGGTGGATTCCGGGGTAGGATCATCTCCGTTCAAGGTGTAGTAAACGGTTTCGTTTTCCCGTTGGTTAATGGTTACCTTCTGGGTGGAGGCGTAGCTTCCCTGGGCGGGGGTATAAACAAGATCTGCCGGGCGAAGGGCTTGGATTTTTTTGTTGATATAACTGTCGCTGATGGTGGAAAGAAAATCCGCAGCCGCGCCAATCTGCCCGGCCTGAGCATAAAGACGGGCTTTGCACAGATAAATTGCTTCTGCACCGCTCAACCGGTCAATGCCCCTATCCAGAATTTTATGGGCTTTATCAAAATTTCCCACCTTAGCCAAGGCTTCGCCGTAGCCGATATAAATGGATTCCCGATTTTTCTTGCATTTTAAAGCTGCCTCGTATTGACCGATGGCCTTGGCGTAATCGCCCGCTTCGGTTGACTTTTCGGCACAATTTTCCATGGCCAGACCTACAGGTCCGCGCAAAATTACAAAAAAGAGCAGGGAAAACACCAGCATTCCCGCCGCAAAAGAAAGCCCGAACAGGGCCCATTTATTTCGCATCCATTGTGGAAGCTTTTCGAACATAAAAATCCCTTCTTTCCAAAACTTAAGGTAGAAGAATAATCTGAACTTGCCCCAAAGGGGCGTATTTCGGTGCTTTTCTCCAATTTGCTCTTGGGGCGACAGTCTGTCTTCGCACAAATTAAGAAAAATCCGCCTTTTTAAACGGCATTTGAATGATTCACTCAGCCTTATCATAGCATATCTGCTCCCGGATTTCAAGGCGCATACTTTAACAAATGATTGAATAAACTGGAAAAGAACTGCCGATAACTGTTATTGAGGTGATCAAATTGCGAAAACGAAAAATTACCGAACAGGAAGAAATGCTGGCTTTGCGCAGTCATATTGAAAATGTGGAAGAAAAGCTGTCTTTTACCAGTGAACCCCTGCTGGTGGACGCTCTGTCCTATGAACTTTTGGGGCTTCGTGCCCGGATGAATTATCTCTTTGCAGATGCAAAGTCAAAAAGTCTTTGTGAAGTGGGAATTCACACTGATAATTTGCACAAAAATTTTTAAAAAAGATTGTGAATTATAACTAATTATCAAATTTCTCTTGAAGTGCCGAAATGGGTGTGTTATACTATAACCGATATATTATATATCTAATAGTATTGGCTATTTTCAGGAGGTAACCATATGAAATTCAGAAAGATCCTGTCGGTTTTGCTGATTGTAGTGATGCTGGCTTCTCTTGCTGGTTGTAACTATATCACCCGGCCCTGGGGCGCTGCAAACAACGGCGAGGATATCAGTAGCAAATTAAGCGATCTGCTGATCATTCCCAGCTATAACTATGAGCAGCCCGAAGAGCAAACAAAGGTTGAGTATATTGAAAAGGAAGAAGAGCCCGAGCCTGAGGATCCCCCGGTAGAAGAAGAACCCGAACCCGAGGATCCCGTTCTCACTCCCTTCACCTCCACCTATGATGCAGCCGCCCTGCTTTCCAAAATTGGTGATCTGATCTCCAATATGCAGGTTGCCCGCGGTGTTGCCAACAGCGCC
The DNA here is from genome assembly GCA_045659565.1 of Eubacteriales bacterium. Taxonomy (GTDB): domain Bacteria; phylum Bacillota; class Clostridia; order Oscillospirales; family QAKW01; genus QAKW01. The sequence continues at coordinate 2,710 of JAZOXD010000298.1, forward strand.
ACCGGTGTTAGTGATGAATTACTGGCCGGTCGCTCTATTAAGATCTTGGTGCCCGACAACTTCCCCATCAGCGAGGAAGAAGAAGCCGTTAAAGCGCTGGCCGCTCAATATGGTTGTGCTGTGAACGTAAAGAGAATGGGTACCGGCACTGCTTATACCGCTGCTTGCCGCCGTGCAGTTCTTTCCGGTGACAAGGTGGATCTGATGTATGTTGATAACTCCGTTTGGGGCGATATTCACTCCTTCACCCAGCCGGTAAACTCCTTCATCAATATGGAACTGGGTGATGAATTGGGAACCTTCTCTTCCGTATTCTCCCAAAAGTTCTATGTAGCTGATGATCTGGATAACACCGTTCGGAACTATTATGTTGCTTCCGGTATCGGCGCTCCCTACCTGCTTGCTTATAATAAGAATAAGGTAGCAACTGCCACCGTTGCCGAAGGTCAGACTATTGTAGAAGACGAACCTGCTGTTCTGCGTGCCATCGAAGTTACCGATCCTGTTGAAATGTATAATTCCCGCACTTGGAGCATCAGTGCTTTGAATGCTGTTCTCGAAGCCAGCACCAAAGATGGTGTGGTTGGCCTCGCTTCCCAAACCGACACTCTTGCCGGTTTGGATATCTGGTACGGTATGGAAGGCGTTGGCGGTTTCAATATCTCCTCCACCACCGGTAAGGCTGCTGTTAAGGTTGATGCTAAAACCGGCAAGACCGTTGATATGATTCAGGACTGGTATTGGAACACCAAGGGTGCCGATGCAAAGAATTATGTTGGTTCTTTGGTAAAAGCTTCTGCTTGGGACGATAAGAGCGTATATCAAAAACTCTTTGATACCTATACCGGTAACGATGTGGTTAACTCCTTTGCTTTCGCCGCTTGCGAAGTAACCGACCTGGTTGATCTGAAGACTGTTGCAGATGAAGCCAAAGCTTCCTGGGATTTTGTTGCTTATCCCTATGGCATCACCTATGAAAATACCTATCGTGTAAATACTGCTGATGAATTCGCTCAGCTGCTTGCTGACGATGAAGCCAATGCCGAAGATCCCGAATACGAACAGGCAGTGATTACTCCTGTTGCCGGTTGGGCCGGTGGTTTCGCAGTAATGAAGACCTGTGAAAATCCCTCTGTTGCTCTCCGTGTAGCCGAAGAATATACCAAGATCTGGAAAGATCTTTACGAAGATCCCGCCGTTAAGGTGATGACCGACGATCAGAAGGCCCGCTATGAAGATATGAAGGCTAATATGGCTGTATCCTTTGTTCGTGCTATGGCTGAAAAGGCCGCTGATGTAAACGCCGTTTATCCCGATGTACCTGCCTACCTGGATCCTTCTTCCTCCGATGTGGGCTCTAGTATGAGCGTTCAGGATCCCAACAAATTCGTGACCGAGCGTTCCAACTATATGGCATTGATCTTCTTCAACGATAATGCCGAACTGGCAACCCACGCAATGTATCACAAGAACGAAGCAAACGCTGTTTATGATCCTACCATCCACTCTTCCTGGACTGCATTTATGCATGGTTCCGTTCATAGCGAAAGCGATTCTGTTAAAAACAGTGGTAGTATGATCAGCGTTCTTAACGCCAGCCTGTTGCCCAATTCTGTATTGTTCAACTGGTAATTGTTTCACAAAATAAAGGGGATGTGTTTTTGTAACACATCCTCTTTTTATATTATATAGGAAAGGAGTGGGGTGAAATCAGCAAACGAACCCCATATACCGGCGGGGAAGGTCGCGGTGTTTTATATGCAATTATGTTTGCGTTGCTTTTTATCGCATTGGTAGTGGCTGGGTTGGCCGGCTTGCTTCTTTTTAAGGCTGAAGGCGATTTTTATTCCGCATTCCGTGGTCGGTTGAATCAAGGTTTTTATCTTTCTGCCCTCTTGGTACTGGTTCTGACGTCTATTCTTTACACCCCGTTTTCCTACGGAATCTCTCATTATTTTATCCTTGCTGCTCGGAATCAGGCTCGATTTTCGTCCTTTTTCTTTCTTTTTCGCCGCCCGGCTCTTTTGTTGCGCGCCATGACGATTTCTATATTAAAGAGATTTTTGATTTATTGGGAGCGGCTTTTGCTACTTTTGGGCGCTGCATTGGCTGAGGTATTGCTGTTCTTTGGGTTTTTGCTGGTTTCCGGCGAAAATATCTTTGGTGTCAAAGAAAACCCCTTTACACTTGCGGCGGAATTTATGATGGGTACACCGTGGCTGATCGGTCTTTCTGTTGGTTTGTGGAGCCTGGTTTTTGTGGGGATACTGCTCATTAATTTGCGTTATATCCTTTGTAAATATGTGGTGCTCTGCTATCCGGAGGTTGGTGTGTTTCAAGCGCTGCGTATCGGTCGATTTTCTCTTCGTGGAAATTGGCGCAAAACCATACTTTTTTATTTTCGTTATGGTGCCTCCTGCGTGCTGACTACCGTTACCTTTGGCTTCAAAAAAGAATCTTCCGGTTCCGGCAAAACCTTTTCGGTTTTTGCTTGTGATTTGGTTCGGGAAGGCTTTGCGGAATATTGTCGCCGCAGAAGTCGTCGCTAAAGGCTTGCAATATCCAAGAAGTTTTGGTATACTGTTATATATTAAAAAAGCAAGGAGCTGATGGATTTGAAACAAATCAAACTGCTTTTCAATAAAATCAAAAGTCTTCTCCCCAAGCGTAAAAATGCAGGGGAACAACGGGTTCCTTCAAAATGGGGCAAGTATATTCGCAAAGGCCTTTGGGCGGTGTGTTTAACAGGTATGTTGACCTGTTTTTTTGTGGTACTGGCTTTTGGTTGGTATTCTTTCATTTATTTAGATGACGAATTTGACCTTGCTGCTGTGGATAGCACCTTGAACTATACCTCTGTGGTTTATGCGCTAAAGGATGGGGAATATATCCAGGCCGAAACTCTACCTACCAGCGAAAACCGGGTTTGGAGCAATATCGACGATATTCCCGAAAATTTGCGCAATGCATTTATTGCAATTGAAGACCAACGCTTTTATCAGCATAGCGGCGTGGACATTAAACGGACGCTGCATGCGGTGCTGAATCTGTTCAACCCCTTTAGCGACGATACCTTCGGCGGCTCTACCATCACTCAACAGGTGATCAAGAATCTGACCGGTGACGACGAACAAACCATTTCCAGAAAGGTGCAGGAAATCCGTCGTGCTTGGTATGTGGAACGGGAATATAAAAAGGATCAGATCCTGGAAGTTTATCTGAACACCATTTATCTTTCTCAGGGTTGCTATGGCGTGCAGACTGCAGCTGAGGTTTATTTTGCCAAAAGTCTGGATGAACTCACGATCCTGGAATGTGCCTCCTTGGCTTCTATCACTAAATATCCCACTAAGTATGATCCGATCCAGAACCCCGAAAATAACCTGAAACGGGCCAAGGATGTCATCAATGAAATGCAGAACCAAGGCCTGATTACAAAAGAAGAAGCCGAAGCTGCAAAAAAATCCGAACTGGTCCTCCACGTGGGCGAAGCCTCCGAGGAAACCACCGGTACCATCAACAGCTATTTTGTGGACCAGGTGACCAACGACGTTATCAACGCTCTGGTCAACGAAAAGGGCTATAGCGAATCCTATGCTCGTTCGTTGGTCTTTTCGGGCGGCATCCAAATTTACTCCACAATGGATATGAATGTTCAAGCGGATATGGATGCTTATTATAAAAATGCTTCCAATTTCCCCCAGATCACTTCTCGCGAATATGGTGAAAAACTCCAAAGCGCTATGGTGATCATCGAAAATTCTACAGGTGCGATTGTAGGTATGGTCGGCGGAATAGGGGAGAAAACCACAGCCCGTGGCTTGAACCGCGCCACCCAAAGCTATCGCCAGCCGGGCTCTTGTATGAAGCCCATTGGTACCTATGGACCCGCTATTGAATATAAAGCTACCATTGATGGCGTTCGCATCGCCCCCGGTATGCTTTTGAAAGATGAAAAGGTCCGGGATGATTCTAAGGGGAATCCCTGGCCCAAAAACTATGATTCCATCACTGAAAAGATGATGTCTGTCCAGGCTGGTCTTAATATGTCCAAAAATACGATCGCTGTTAAGGTGGTCCAAGCCGTCGGTCCTCGCACTGCGTTCAATTTTGTTAAAAATAACTTGGGCGTTTCCACCCTGGTGCCCGGCTCCGGCAACGATGAAAACGATCAGGCAATGGCATTGGGGGGTCTGACCAAGGGGATCAGTGTAAAGGAAATTACCGCCGCTTATGCCGCTTTCCCCAATGGCGGAACCTATATTAAGCCCTATACCTATACCAAGGTCTGCGATCAGAACGGCCGTGTCCTGTTGGAAAACCATGTGGAATCCAATAAGGCCATGGAAGAAAACACCGCAAAAATGATCAATCAGATGCTGCAACAGGCTGCAGAAGTGGGCACCGGTACCACTGCAAACTGGCGTGGCAGTGTCGCAATGGCCGGTAAAACCGGTACCACCAGCGATGATAAGGATCGTTGGTTCGTGGGATATACCCCCTACTATACTGCCGGTGTCTGGGTGGGCTATGACAAGCCGGATACCGTGGAATATGGCGGTGCGAACCCTGCTGCCGTTGCGTTTAAGAACATTATGAGAAATGTACACAGCGGCTTGGCCGGCAAGAGCTTTGATTCTGCTACCGGCCTTACAACTATCCGGATTTGTGCCGAAAGCGGCAAACTGTTTGGCGATAAATGTCCCACCACCACAGAAAATCGCTTCTTTGCCGACAGCGTGCCCACTGCGGTATGTGATGTCTGCGGAAAGGAAGAGCCTTCCCTTGATGGAACGGTAGAGTTGGTTCCCAACCCGGGTGCCACCACTCCCACCACTCCCACCACTCCCGGTACACCCACTATACCCACTACTCCTACTACTCCCACTACTCCGAGTACTCCTACTACTCCTA
>JAZOXD010000299.1:0-1921 GCA_045659565.1 Eubacteriales bacterium
CTACCGCTAATATTCTGGATGCCGCTAACGGTGTTATTGCTCATAATACAAACCGAAAAGGTAAAAATCTTTGGACATCGGGGGAAAAGGGTGACCCGGTTTATCTGAAACAGGTGAGCGATGATTTTGAAGAGAGTCGCTTTATTGTGGATACGGTGCAGGACCACTTGTTAAAAGGGGCGCATTTCAGTGATTTTGCTGTTTTATATCGCACTAACGCTCAAGCAAACTCCGTGGAACGATATTTGGTGAAAAGCGGCATTCCATATAAGGTAATTGGTGGGTTCCGCTTTTATGAAAGAAAAGAAATTAAAGATATCCTTGCTTATCTGCAAGTAATTAATAATATTCGAGATGATCTTCGATTGAAGCGGATCATTAATGAACCCAAGCGTAAGATTGGTGCTACAACCATTGCTAATGTGGAAAGTTTGAGCCACGGTGAAGGGTGCTCGATGCTTGAAATTATGGAACGGGCAGGGGAGTATCCTGCCTTGAACCGGACTGCAACAGCATTGGTGGAATTCTCTAAAATGATCCGTCAATTGATTGCGCAGAAGGATCAGATGCCATTGGACGATTTTGTTGCAACCGTTGCCCGGGAAAGCGGCTATATTGCAATGTTGGAACTGGAAGCGACCGATGAAGCAAAGGATCGCATTAACAATATTATGGAATTGTGCTCTTCTGCAAAACAATATCAAAAGGAAAATCCGCAACTTGGGCTTTCCGGCTTCCTGGAAGAGATCTCTTTGATGAGTGATATCGATGCGATGAATGATGATGACGACCGTATGGTTCTGATGACTTTGCATAGCGCCAAGGGCTTGGAATTCAATTATGTGTTTATGATCGGTATGGAGGAGGGACTTTTCCCGAGCCAGCGTAGTCTGGAAACTGATGACGGTTTGGAGGAAGAACGGCGCTTGATGTATGTAGGCGTAACCCGTGCCCGTAAGATCCTTTATTTGGTTCACGCCCGACAACGAATGCTTTATGGCAGAACGCAATATTGCATGCCGAGTGAATTCTTAAAGGAACTGCCGCCTTTAGTAGTGAAAAACCTGTCACCGGCGCCTCAAAATGATTTTGGATATACTCAACGAACTGCCTTCCCCAATCGCTCGGGCGCTTCTCCGGTGCGCACCGGCTTTAAAACTCAAACGGCCCAGCCTGCCATTCGGCGTCCTGCGGCTCAATCTGAAACGATGCCTTTTGCCTTTGCAGTAGGGGATCGGGTGTTTCATAAAGCCTTCGGCAACGGAACGCTTCTTTCAAAAACACCGATGGGCAATGACCTGTTGTTAGAAGTTAAATTTGATAAAGTTGGTTCAAAAAAGATTATGGCAAACTTTGCCAAACTAACTAAAGCGGAGGATTAAAAAATGACCAAAATTGATATTTTCAGTGGCTTTTTGGGGGCCGGTAAAACATCATTGATCAAAAAACTGATGGAAGAAGCCTATCAGGGCGAAAAATTGGTTTTAATTGAAAATGAATTCGGCGAAATTGGGATCGATGGCGGATTTTTACAAGAAGCCGGTATCGAGATTACTGAAATGAACTCCGGTTGTATTTGCTGTAGCCTGGTAGGGGATTTTGGCGAAGCACTTGAAAAAGTGATTGCTGAATTTGCACCGGACCGTGTATTGATCGAGCCCAGTGGTGTTGGCAAACTCAGCGATGTGATTGCGGCGGTTCAACGCTTGGAATTGCATGATGTGGTTTTGAATAGTTTTACTGCCATTGCCGATGCCTCTAAATGTAAGATCTATGCGAAAAATTTCGGTGAATTTTATAACGACCAGCTGGAAAATGCGGCGTGCATTATTTTGAGCCGTACTCAGAATGTTTCTGCCGAAAAACTGGCAGCTGCTGTTTAAATGGTGCAGGAAAAGAATCCGGAGGCCACTGTTATCAC
>JAZOXD010000300.1:0-3410 GCA_045659565.1 Eubacteriales bacterium
AGTTAAGACCTCTACCCCTAAGAAACCTAACTCTGCTATGAGAAAGATCGCTCGTGTGCGTCTTTCCAACGGTATTGAAGTTTCGGCCTATATCCCCGGTATCGGCCACAATCTTCAGGAGCACAGTGTGGTTCTTATTCGCGGCGGACGTGGTAAGGACCTTCCTGGTGTGCGTTACCACATTATCCGTGGTACTCTGGATACTCAGGGTGTTAACGGAAGAATGCAGGCTCGCTCCAAGTACGGTGCAAAGCGTCCCAAAAAGGCTGCTAAGTAAGCAGTAGTTAATTGACAGAAATCTCTGCCGCAAAAAATTCAAGCGGCGGCGTTATATACAACGCCTCCACTTGGTGCAAACGGGAATTTTGTCGCTCGAGTACCTATGATATCATAAATGTGAAGGAGGGAAGTTAAGTGCCAAGAAGAGGATTTATAGCAAAGCGTGATGTCCTTCCGGACCCGCTTTACAACTCCAAGATTGTCACTCGGCTCATCAACAACGTCATGCTTGACGGAAAGAAAGGTGTCGCACAGAAGATCGTTTACGGTGCGTTCGACATCATCGCTCAGAAAACAGGTAAGGATCCCATTGAAGTTTTCGAGCAGGCTATGGAAAATGTTATGCCTCAGCTGGAGGTTAAGGCTGTTCGTAAGGGCGGCGCAACCTACCAGGTTCCTTTTGAGGTTCGTCCCGAAAGGAAACAGACTCTGGGCCTTCGTTGGCTCACCACTTACAGCCGCACTCGTTCCGAAAGGACTATGAAAGAGCGCCTGGCAGGCGAGATCCTGGATGCTGTAAACGGTGTGGGCGGCGCAGCCAAGAAGCGCGAGGATACCCACAAGATGGCCGAAGCCAATAAGGCTTTTGCACATTACAGATGGTAATAACCACATTAAATTGCTTTTAGCATTCAGGAGGAAATTATGCCGAGACAAGTTTCGTTAGAGTCTACAAGAAATATCGGCATTATGGCACACATCGATGCCGGTAAAACCACCACAACCGAGCGTATCCTGTTCTACACAGGTATCAACTACAAGATCGGTGAGACTCATGATGGCGCTGCCACCATGGACTGGATGGAGCAGGAGCAGGAGAGAGGTATCACAATCACCTCCGCTGCTACCACTTGCTTCTGGAAAAATCACCGTGTTAACATCATCGATACTCCCGGACACGTTGACTTCACTGTTGAAGTTGAGCGTTCTCTGCGTGTTCTCGATGGCTCGGTAACGGTTTTTTGTGCCAAGGGCGGGGTTGGACCGCAGTCGGAAACCGTTTGGCGTCAGGCTGATAAGTATCGTGTTCCCAGAATGGCCTACATCAATAAGATGGACATTATGGGTGCCGATTTCTATCGAGTCCTGCAGATGATGCACGACAGACTTAAGTGTAATGCCGTTGCCATCCAGCTGCCCATCGGCTCCGAAGATACTTTTAAGGGCCTTATAGACCTTGTGGAAATGAAGGCCTACATCTACAACGACGATAAGGGTATGGATATTTCTATCACCGATATCCCCGCCGATATGGCTGATAAGGCTGAAGAATATCGCACCAAGCTTATCGAAGCTGTAGCAGAGCAGGATGAAGCTCTGATGGAAAAATACTTCGAGGGTGAAGAAATCACCATCGATGAAATCAAGAAGTGCATCAGAAAGGCCACCATTGCTAATGAAATGGTGCCTGTAGTTTGCGGTACTTCCTACCGCAACAAGGGTGTTCAGAAAATGCTGGATGCCGTTGTGGATTATATGCCCTCTCCGCTGGATATTCCCGCTATTAAGGGTATTGATCCCGACACCGAAGAAGAGACCGAAAGAAAAGCATCTGATACCGAGCCCTTTGCAGCTCTGGCATTCAAGATCGCTACCGACCCCTTCGTGGGTAAGATCTGCTTCTTCCGCGTTTATTCCGGTAAAGTTGATTCCGGCTCTACCGTGTATAACGCAAGCAAGGGCAACAACGAGCGTATGGGCCGTATTCTGCAGATGCACGCCAACCACCGCCAGGATATCGAGACCTGCTATGCAGGTGATATCGCTGCTGCTGTTGGTCTTAAGAACACCACCACAGGTGATACTCTCTGCGCCCAGAACGCTCCCGTAATTCTTGAATCTATGGAATTCCCCGAGCCTGTTATTAGGGTTGCTATCGAGCCTAAAACAAAGGCCGGCCAGGAGAAGATGGGCGTTGCCCTTCAGAAGCTGGCTGAAGAGGATCCTACCTTCAGGTGCTATACCGATGAGGAAACCGGTCAGACTATTATTGCTGGTATGGGTGAGCTCCATCTGGAGATCATCGTAGACCGTCTGCTTCGTGAGTTCAAGGTGGTAGCCAATGTTGGTAAACCCCAGGTTGGTTACAAAGAGACTATCCGCAAGCTGGCTGATGTTGACTACAAGTATGCCCGTCAGTCCGGTGGTCACGGCCAGTATGGTCACGTTAAGATCAAGGTCGAGCCCAATGAGTCCGGTAAGGGATACGAGTTTATCAACAACATCGTGGGTGGTGCTATTCCTAAGGAATATATCCCCGCTGTTGATGCCGGTATCCAGGGCGCTATGCAGTCCGGTGTTCTTGCAGGCTACAACGTGGTAGACGTTAAGGTAACCTTGTACGACGGTTCGTTCCATGAGGTTGACTCCTCCGAACTCGCCTTCAAGCTTGCCGGTTCTATGGGCTTCAAGGAAGCCTGCCGCAAGGCCGATCCTGTTCTGCAGGAGCCTATCATGAAAGTTACTGTTACTGTTCCCGAAGAGTACATGGGTGATGTTATCGGTGATATCAACTCTCGCCGTGGCCAGATGCAGGGTATGGAAGCCGTTGCCGGCGCCCAGCAGATCGTTGCATTTGTGCCCCTTTCCGAGATGTTTGGTTACGCTACCGATATGCGTTCCAAGACTCAGGGTCGCGGTCAGTATGTAATGGAACCCAGCCACTATATGGAGGTTCCCAAGTCCATTTCCGAGAAGATTATTTCCAGCCGTACAAAGAAAGAAGACTGATTTGAAAATAACTCTTGAAATTGGCGCTAAAACTTGTTAGAATATGCTTAACCGAGCGTAGATCTTATAACTATTATCTTCTATAAGGAGGAAACACAAATGGCAAAAGCAAAATTTGAACGCAATAAGCCCCACGTAAACATTGGTACCATCGGTCACGTTGACCATGGTAAGACCACCCTCACTGCAGCCATCACCAAGTACCTTTCTCTGAAGGGCCAGGCTCAGTTTGAGGACTATGCAAACATCGATAAGGCTCCCGAAGAGAGAGAGCGCGGTATCACAATCAACACCGCTCACGTTGAGTACGAGACTGATGCTCGTCACTATGCTCACGTTGACTGCCCCGGACATGCTGACTATGTTAAGAACATGATCACCGGTGCTGCTCAGATGGACGG
>JAZOXD010000301.1:0-4271 GCA_045659565.1 Eubacteriales bacterium
GCCTCCGACTTAGTTTTGCTTTCAGGGCGTTTTTTTCTATATGAATAAAGTGTGATTTTTGCAATAACGGTTGCGAATCCTGGCAGAAGGTGGTAAAATAAATTGATCATGTTTTATAAGAAGGAAGAAGATAATGGAGGAAAACGTAACGTTTAAAGATTTGGGCCTTTCGGAAGAAATGCTGAAGGCCCTGGAAAATAAGGGCTACGCCTATCCCACCACCGTGCAGAAACTGGCGATTCCCCAGTTTATGGAATGGCGGGACGTGGTGGCCAAGGCCCCTACGGGCACGGGCAAGACCTTTGCTTTCGGCATCCCTATGATCGAACATATCGACCCCGATTGCGCCGAAATTCAAGGTTTGATTCTGGCCCCCACTCGGGAACTGGCTATGCAAATCGGGGAGGAACTCCGGGGCCTGCTCACCTTTTATAAGGGGATTCGTGTGGCGGTTCTTTACGGTGGCGCCGGGCTGGAAGGTCAGGCACGCCAGTTGGAGAAAAAGCCCCAGATCATCGTGGCTACCCCCGGCCGGCTGATGGATCATCATAAGCGCCGCAACCTGCGGTTTGATCATATTCAAACGGTGGTGCTGGACGAGGCGGACCGGATGCTGGATATGGGCTTTTATAAGGACGTGACCCGCATTGTGGATATGGTAAAGAATCGGCGCAATCTGGGCCTGTTTTCCGCCACCATCAGCCAGGAGGTAATGAACGTTTCTTGGAAGTATCAGCGGGATGAGGTGGAGATCACCGTGGTACCCAAGCAGGAAGATCGCCCCGATATCGATCAATATTCCGTTACCGTGCCTCCCTTTAAAAAGACAGAAGCCACCCTGACGATGGTGAAGGCGGGGGCCTTTGAGCGGGTCATCATTTTCTGCAACACCAAGGTGATGTGCCAGCGGTTGAGCGATGAACTTCGCAAAGCCGGGGTAGATTGCGATTGCCTTCACGGGGATATTCCCCAGGGTAAGCGGGAAAAAACCATGCAGAAATATCGGGAAGGGAAGCTTACCGTTCTGGTGGCCACCGACGTTGCCTCCCGCGGGATCGACGTAGACGACGTGGATTGCGTGTTAAACTACGATATTCCCGAAGAAACGGAGTATTATATTCACCGCATCGGCCGTACGGGCCGCGCCCGCAAAAAGGGCGTGGTATTTTCTATGCTGAATAACTTTGCCGAAAAAACAAAACTGGAAGAGATTGCCAAATATACCCAATACGATATTAAACCCCTGGTGCTGGGGGAGGACGGCGTTCTGGCAGAAGCCCCCGAGGAAGAACCTCTTGCTCCCGCCCCCGCCAACAGCCGCCGCAGAAGAAGGAGATAACAAAATGGAACAATTATTTCAAACCATTGACGGGTTAAAAGAAAAATATCTGCAATTCTGGGTGGATATTTGTAACATCGAAAGCCCCACCGCTTCTAAAGAAGGGGTGGATGCCGTGGGCCGTTTTGTTGCGGAAAAGGCCCGTGAATTGGGCTGGGAAATCGAAATTTCCCCCCAAAAGGTTTCGGGCGATGCGGTGTGCATCACCATGAACCCCAACGCCCCCGGTCAAATGGTGGTTCTTTCTTCCCATATGGATACGGTGCACCCCGTGGGTTCTTTCGGCACCCCCGCCGTGCGGGTGGAAGGGGATCGGATCTACGGCCCCGCCGTAATGGACTGTAAAGGCGGCATCGTGGTGGCCTTTTTGGCAATGGAAGCCCTTCAGCGGTGCGGTTTTCAGGATCGCCCCGTTCGTCTGCTTCTGCAAAGCGACGAAGAGGTGGGCAGTTCCATCAGTAATAAAGCCACGATCAGCTGGATTCTGGAAAAAGCCAAGGGCTGTATCGCTTTTCTGAACGGCGAAGGAGCCTCCGATGATAATAAAGTTACCTTGGTTCGCAAGGGGATCCTGCGCTATGAATTTTTGATTAAAGGGAAGGCGGTTCATTCCTCTAAATGTTACAATGGGGCCAGCGCCATCGCAGAAGCCGCCCATAAGATCATTGAACTGGAAAAATGGAAGGAAAAGGACGGCGTTACCTGTAACTGCGGTATTATTCACGGGGGCACCACCCCCAATACCGTGGCCGAGGAATGTACCGTTATTGCCGATATTCGCTATAAGACCGCTCAACAGGCCGAAGAGGTAAAAGCCCGCCTGCAGGAAATTGCCGAAACCTCTTATATCGGGGGCACTACCTGTGAATTACGGCAAAAAAGTTATCGGGTAGCGATGGAATATACGGAACGGACCCAAGGCCTTCTGGACCGCATCAACGAAATCTGCGTGCCCGCAGGCTTTCCCAAGCTGGATGCCGGCACCAGTAACGGGGGCTCCGATGCGGCAGATGCCACTGCTGCGGGCCTGCCCTCCGTTGATAGTTTGGGGGTGCAAGGGGGCCGTATTCACAGCGTGGAAGAATGGGCGCTGATTCCCAGTTTGCCCGCTTTTGCCAAAAGAACCGCTTTAATTATCAAGGAGGTTGAAAAAGAATGAAGGTTTGTTTGATCCAGCCCGAATATTCTGCCGATTACGGCCGTATTGACGAGCTGTTTGCCAAACAGTTGGAAATGGTGGAAGCCTGTGATCCTTCTATGGATATCATCGTTCTGCCCGAAGCGGCAGACGTTCCCGCCCTGGCCCACAGCCAAGAGGAGTTTTATCAGGCGGTGGAAAAATTCCACACCCCCTTGATGGAAGCCTGTACCCGCGCCGCCCTGCGGTGTAACGCCCTGGTGTTTGTTTCGGGTTACGATCCTACGTACCCCAACTACCGCAACACAACCTTCGTCATCAATCGTGAAGGAACGGTGGTTGGTAAATATTTCAAGGAGCATCTGACCCCCGGGGAAAGCAGTAAGCGCCATCTGGACGATGAATACTCCTTCTTACCCAACGAACCCGTGGTGGTGACGGTGGACGGTTTGCGCTATTGCTTTTTAACCTGTTACGATTTTTATTTTTACGAAAATTACGCCCGTATCGCCCTAATGCGCCCCGATCTTATTATCGGTTGTTCCCATCAGCGGAGCGATACCCATCGGGCGTTGATTCTGATGAGCCAATTCCTGGCCTATAATACCAATGCCCACGTACTGCGGGCCTCTGTGAGTATGGGGGCAGATTCCCCCTTGGGTGGGTGCAGTTGTGTGGTGGCCCCCGATGCACGGGTGCTTTTGAATATGGAAAGCCGCATCGGGATGGAGTGTGTGGAGATTGACCCCGCCGCCAAGTATTATAAGCCTGCGGGCTTCGGTAATCCTCCCGCTGCCCATTGGGAGTATATTGAAGAAGGGCGCCGCCCCTGGAAATATCGCCCTGCAGGCCCCGCCATCGTCCGTTACGACGATAAGATGCCCTATCCCAGAACCTGCGCCCATCGGGGCTTTAATACCGTGGCGCCCGAAAACAGCCTGCCCGCCTTCGGCGCCGCCGTGGCCATGGGGGCCGAGGAAATTGAATTTGACCTTTGGTACACCAAGGATGGGGAGATTGTTTCCCTGCACGACCGTAAACTGGATCGGGTTTCCACAGGGGAAGGGTTGGTATACGAACATACTTACGAAGAACTGTTGGCTTATGATTTCGGGGTGAAATTCGGCCCCGAATTCACAGGGCTGAAAATTCTGAAGTTCGAAGAGATTCTGGAAAAATTTGCGGGCCACGTGATTATGAATATCCATCTGAAAACCGTGGATTGGAGCAACCCTTATGACGAAGGGTTGCTGAAAAAGATCGTGGACCTGATCCGCAAATACGATTGCGCCAAGCATATTTATTTTATGTGCGGGAACGATACCGTGCTGAAGCAGATCAAGGCCCAATATCCCGAACTTTGCCTTTGTGTAGGGGGCGGGAATGATCATTGGGGCATTGTGGACCGCGCCATTGAAATCGGCGCCCAAAAGGTGCAGTTCTGTTTGGATGATTTTAATCAGGAAATGGTGGATAAGGCCCACGCCCACGGGATTCGCTGTAACGCGTTTTACGCCGATACCCCCGAAAAGGCGCAGGAATATCTGGAAATGGGTGTGGATTGTATCCTCACCAACGATTACCAACGGATTTCCGCCGTGGTGAAGGCTTTTTAAACGTTATAATTGAAAAAACGGCAGAAAGAAAAAGCCGCCATCTTCCGATGGCGGCTTTTATTATATTTTACTCTGGAAGGCAACGGCCTTGCCTAAAATACGTATGTTTTCCAGTTCCTCCCCCACGTAGATCAGAGGTGCGTAGCGGGGGTTTTCCGCATTCAGGGAAAGTTTGCTT
>JAZOXD010000302.1:0-2289 GCA_045659565.1 Eubacteriales bacterium
TTGTCGTATTCCGGGATGGGGGCGGGGATCAGCTTGCTCTTCATGAACTGCTCCTCCCCGTTCATCAGCCAGGCTACGGCGGTCACGTCCCAGATCACCTTGGACCAGGGCTTTCCCGCATAGCGGGCATCCAGGGCTCGGATGGTGTTTTCACAAAGATAGTTGCTCAAGGGGTTTTGATCCTTCAAAAAGTGCAGAAGCTCGTATTTGGAAAGGGCGAACCGCTCCACCACACCGTTGCAGGGCAACTGCACAAAGGGCACCCCGCAGCCCATTGCCACCCGTGCGGCGGCAATGTCCTGGCGCATATTGAATTCCGTGCAGCCTTGGGGAATGTGCAGTCCGTGGCCGCCCAACCAAACGATTACGCAATTTTCCTTGATTTTAGGATTCTTCAAAATGGCCGAAGCCACATTGGTAATGGCTCCGATGGCCACAATATAAAGGGGCTTTTCGGGGCTGTATTCTTCGGCAATTTTCGCCATAAAATCCGCTGCCTCCGATTCCGCCGGGGTTTCTTCGTCCTTCAGGTAATCCAATGAACCTTTGTAAACTAAGGACTTTAGATCCGAGCGCTCCGCCAGTTCCAATACCTTGAAGATCTCTTGATAACTGCGCTCCATTCCATCGGCAGGGTCGGTTGAGTTGGAATTGAAAAAGGGCGCGGCGCAAATGCCCTTAATATTGAATTTTTCCGTCTTGCGGATCATATACCCGATGGCAAACTGATCGTCGATCTCGTTAAAGGCGTCGGTATCTAAAATAATATCCACCGGTCCCTCCGGTGGGGTCAGGTTTTTAAAGTATTGTTCTGTTCTTATGGGAAAATCCCTCCTTTTTAAAAAGAATAAAGCATCTTCGCTTTTAAAACTATAATGGAATGGTTTGATTTTTATATGAATTGGTTCTATTGCATTTTTTGAACTTTCTGTTATAATCAGTAGAGAAGGGGGGAGGACCGATGCAAGGAACGCAAGTTGTTTCCGTTTGGCGCAGAAATAGAGAACGGGGTTTGTGTGTAAATTCTCATCAGCATCATTATCACGAATTGGTTTATTACGTAGCAGGCGGCGGTCATACCCGTATTGGAGAGCAGGTCTTTTCCTTCGATGAGCATACCTTTGCAATTATCCCCTGCGGTCTTTTGCACGACGAAGAACACCATTGCGCCGGCGAAGTCATTTGCCTGGGATTTACTGCGGTAAAAAAAATTCCCCCAACATTTCGCCCGGATCCTGCCGGGGTGATTCTGCGCATTTTGAAAGAACTTCTGGGAGAGATCCTGGAGCAAAACTACGGATATCAGGAAATGCTTTCTATTAAGTTGCAGGAATTGTTGCTTCGTTTGGAACGAAAAGATAAAGCGGATGCCAGAGAACGGAATTTTGATTATATCATCAATTTTCTCCGGGAAAACTATCACGAACGGATCCTGCTGGCCGATTGCGCCGCTCAAATGAATCTTAGCTATGATTATTTTCAACATAAATTCAAGAGCATTACAGGGGTTTCACCCCGGCGATTTTTGCTGGAATGTCGGTTGAGCGCTGCTCGTACATTGCTACTTTCCAACCAGTGGAATTGCACGGAGATAGCTTTTCGGTGCGGCTTTTCCACTTCGGCACAGTTTTCTGCCTTGTTCAAAACCCGTTTTGGATGCTCTCCGTTACAATATCAAAAACGCCATAAAACAGATGCGAAAGGATGAAGGATGATGAACGTATTATTTATCGGTAACAGCTATACTTATTATAACGACTTGGATCAGGTCTTTGAGCAGTTGTGCCGTGCCAACGGCAAGGCGGTTTCCGCTTATCGGGTCACCAAAGGCGGGCGCAAGCTGATCGCCAATACCGACCCCGAAGATCCCATTACCCAACAATTGAAACAAATCTTAGCGGAACGCCGTTATGATGCCTGCTTTATTCAGGAGCAAAGCGTTTTACCCGCCTCCGATTATGAAACCTTCCGACGGGGGCTGGATCAGGTGTGCCAAATGATCGGGAATCGGGCAGATCGCTTGTATCTTTATGCCACCTGGGGCAGAAAGGCCGGTCATAAGGTGCTGGAGGATCACGGCTGGACCACCCGCACTATGGAAGAAGCTCTGTTCGAGGGCTATACCCGTGCCGCCCGGGAGGTGGGAGCCACCGTTTCACCGGTGGGTAAAAGCTTTCTTTGGATCACCGAGCATTGTCCGGAAATTGAACTTTACGATCCCGATAAAACCCACCCTTCCTATGAAGGGACCTGCCTTGCTGCGTTAACCCATTATCAAATCTTGTTTGG
>JAZOXD010000303.1:0-1552 GCA_045659565.1 Eubacteriales bacterium
ACCCATTACGGTTGCGGCAGACCAGCAGTTTTCAAAGTTTCCCTGCCAGGAGAAGCCAACGAAAGCGCCAACTCTGTTGGCACCAATGATCAAACCGCTGGCAATACCCAGGTTACGGATCCCGCCGCCGGTGCCGCCGTACAAATGGGTAAAAAGACACACGCCGTCGTTATTGGGGGCAGAAATCAGCAGATTTTCGATAACGAAGCCGTTTCCGTCCAAGGAACCCTTGAAAACGTAGTTACCGTTTACGTCATTGGTTTTTTCACTGCCATCCGTTTTTTTATTTACGATCTTTTTATAATCGTAGCCGATACCGCGGAAATTCTTCCATTCCATATCGATATCGTTGGCCAAATAAATGGTATAGCCCTCAAAAACTTTACCATGCGCCATCAGAGAACCGATTTTTTCCAAACCGGCACGGCTGGTGACTTTCAATTTTTTCGACGCAATATTCGCCACATCATCATAAGATGATAACGTTGCCACGTCTGTCATATCGCTTGTGTCAACCAAGCCTGCTGCGTTATAGACCTCATCGTGGTAGGGGGTATATTCCCCGGCCGCAGATGCAGGAACCACAAAGCAAGCCAGCATACTGATGAGCATGCAGACGGTCAACAGAGCAGATAATGCCCGTGTTTTCTTTGTGAACATAGTATTGTTCCTCCTTCAAAATGTTATAATGGGTCATTTTTAGACAATGACACTATTATATGATACAATTTTAACATATAATTTCAAATTTTCATACCATTTTATGTTGCTTTTTTTACACGATTTGTGAAATCTTTCGATTTTGCAAACAGAACAGCCCCGAGGAAGGCAAAACCGTTCCTCGGGGCTGTTATTATTTTTATATAATGATTTTTCCTGCCCGGGTGCCGTTATAAACGGCATTTTCCACCACGGTCTTGCCGTTGATGATTACGTAATTTAAACCATCGGCCCGCAGATGGCAATTGCCGAAATCGGCCCGATCAATAATGGTTTCGGGGTCAAAGATACACAAATCGGCATCATAGCCTTCCCGAATCAGCCCTTTGTTTTCCAAAGAATACACGTGGGCGGGCAGGCTTGTGATCCTGCGGATCATTTCGGGCAAAGGCACCACCTTGCGTTCCCGCACGTAGCGGCCCAACACACGGGGGAACGAACCCCGCAGGCGGGGGTGATAGCCCGTACTGTCCCCTGCCACTGAAGAATCGGTGCAGATCATGGCCCGCGGATGCTTCATTACGTATTCCACGTCTTCTTCCGTCATACTGAAATAAGCGGCGCTGCAACGGTCTTTGCTTTCTATAATAATATCGTAAGCGGCGGTAAAGGGATCGGTGCCCCGCATAGCGGCTACCTCCGGCAGGGTCTTCCCTTCGTATTCGGGAAAGGTGGAACAAACGGATATCATGATCCAGCTCAGGTCTTCGCCCACCGTTGCAATTACCTCGTTTTTGGCGATCTGCCGCACTTCGGGCTTAGCCAGATTTTCCAGCAACGCCGTAGGACCATCGGCAAACATTCTCTCGGGAACCATTCGGGTAGAAAGAGA
>JAZOXD010000304.1:0-3886 GCA_045659565.1 Eubacteriales bacterium
GTTGACCTCCCGAAAAAAACAGCATCCGCATACGCATCTTCTAAGACCTAACGATGCGCGGCGAATGCTGATTTGCATTTCATACTACCCGGTGGCAGTTTCCGTATTATTTTTCTTTTGCAGTACGCAGGGCGTATTCTACCAGCTCGTCCTTTTCAATGACGGTATCATGCAGAACGGCGGCATCCTTCAGCCCGGCTAAGTTTTTGGGAATAGGCAGACCGCTGACCTTGGCAAGCTGCTCCAAGCAATCGAATTCATCTGTGGCAGGAGTCTCGCCCAAGGCTTCCAAAACAGCATGGGGGAATTTAAAGGGGGATGCAGTGGAAAGGACGATTACTGCTTCGGCAGGATGTGCCTTGCTGTAGTCCTCGCTGACAGCCCATGCAACGGCGGTATGGGTATCCATCAGATAGCCATATTCTTCCCATACGGCGCGGATGGTAGCGGCGGTCTGTTCATCGTCGCAGTACCCTGCGCCGAATTCAGCATCGATCTTCTCTCGCATGGCGGCGGGAATCTCGTAGCAGCCCTTTTCGTTCAACTGCTGCATCAGAGAGGCAACCAGCTCGCTGTCTCCGTCGCTCATCATAAAGAGTAGACGCTCCAGATTGCTGGATACCAAGATATCCATGGAGGGAGAGGTGGTCTTATAGAAAGGACGCTGACGGTCGTAGATCCCTTTTTCAAAGAAATCGGTCAGAACCTTATTCTTGTTGGATGCACAGATCAGCTTATTGACCGGCAGACCCAATTTTTGCGCAAAATATCCTGCGAGGATATCTCCGAAGTTTCCGGTGGGAACGACAAAGGTGACAGGATCACCTACGGCGATTTTCTCTTCCCGAACCAAATCGGCATAGGCCTTGAAATAGTATACTACCTGAGGCGCCAGACGACCGATATTGATGGAGTTGGCAGAGGAAAGTTCAATCCCCTCAAGCGCGGCCTCAGAAGCGGCGGCGAAGGTCTTTTTCACACCGGTTTGAGCATCGTCAAAGTTGCCGTTGATGGCGGTGACGGTGACGTTATTGCCGGTTTGGGTTACCATTTGCGCCTTCTGAACGGCGCTGACACCGTTATTGGGATAATAAACCAGGATCTTGATGCCCTCCACATCGTGGAAGCCCTCCAGGGCGGCCTTGCCGGTATCGCCGCTGGTGGCGGTCAGGATGCAGATTTCTTCCTTCATCCCGGTCTTCCCGCGGGAGGCGGTCATCAGCTGGGGCAGCATGGAAAGAGCCACGTCCTTAAAGGCGCTGGTGGGGCCTCGGAACAGTTCTAACACATAACGGTCCCCCACCTGGGCCAAGGGGGTCAGATCATCGCTTTCGAATTTGCCGGTATAGGCCTTTTCACACAGAATCTTCATTTCATCCTTGCTAAAATCCGGCAACAGGGCAGAAAGGATCTCTGCGGCCATAGGGATCGTATCCAGTTCCAAAAGGGCCTTCCAATCAAAGGGGATGGCGGCCACATCGGGGATCATATAAAGGCCTCCGTCCGGGGCAATGCCTTGCAGAATGGCTTCCGGGCCGGTGGCGGTAAGGTTGCGGTTACGGGTGCTTTCGTATAACATAAAAAATGCTCCTTTTTGTCTTTCCTTAGGGTAGAGTGAATCTTCCGCCTTTTTTAAACGGTGTTCGGATTATTTGCTCTATCCTAATTTTATAAGAAGAGTTTGGGTTCGTCAATTGTTATTTTTAATAAAATATGCCGCTTTTTATCAGGAAAAAGCGGCATATCTCTACAATTAAGTTTCGATCCCGGCAAACTGGGATTGATAAAGCCGATAATAACAGCCTTTTTGGGCCAAAAGGGTATCGTGATTTCCTTCTTCCACCACTCTTCCGCCATCAATTACAATGATCTTATCCGCATCACGGATGGTGGAAAGTCGATGGGCGATGATCAGGCTGGTGCGGTTTTTCATCAAGGCTACCATAGCCGATTGAATGTGCATCTCGGTTCGGGTATCTACCGAGGAGGTGGCCTCGTCCAGAATCAAAATGGAAGGATCTGCCAGCACGGCCCGGCTGATGTTCAAGAGCTGGCGTTGCCCTTGGGAAAGATTGCTCCCTCCCTCAGAAAGCTTGGTATCATAGCCCTTCTTCAGCCGGTTGATAAACCGATCAGCGCCGGTGAAGGCCGCCGCCGCTTCAATTTCTGCTTGGGTGGCATCGGGCCGGCCGTAACTGATGTTCCGGGCAATGGTATCCGAGAATAAAACCGTGTCCTGCAGAACAATGGCAATGCTCCTGCGCAACTGATCCCGGGGGATCTCATTCAGCGGCAGGCCGTCCACGGTGATACTGCCACTGTTGATGTCGTAAAAACGGGTCAACAGGTTTACAACAGTGGTCTTTCCGCTTCCCGTTGCGCCCACAATGGCGATCTTCTGCCCGGGCTCAACCTCCAGGTCAAAGCCCTGCAGCACCGGCTTTTCCGGCACATAAGAAAAATGAACATCCTTAAAGGAAAGTGCGCCCTTCACCGCTTGGGGCTCCAGCTTGGCGCTGCCGCCCTGTTCCTCGGGCTGTGCATCCATCACATCAAATACCCGCTCTGCGCCGGCAATGGCGGTCTGAATGGCGGCGTATTGGTTGGCAATCTCGTTGATGGGGCGGGAAAACTGTTTGGAATAAAGTAAAAAGGCCTGGATGGTACCAACAGAAATGTGCAATGCGTGTTCCGGCGCCAGGCTGGCCAAAAGGCCGCCCACCAGGGCGATCAGCAAAAACCCTACATTGGAGATAAAGTTCATTACCGGCCCCATGGAACCGCCGGCAATGTTGGCCAAAATGGCGGTTTTTTTCAGGCTGTTACTGGTTTTGGTAAATTCGTTAATGGCTCGCTCTTGGCGGTTATAGGCTACCACAGTGCGATACCCGGTAATCATTTCCTCCGCCTGGCCGTTAATGGTGCCCAGGATTTTTTGCTGGCGCACAAAAAACTTGCGCATATATTTGGTGATAAAAGTGGAAGCAATCAGGGTCAAAAAGATGGTGACGGTGCTTACCAACGCCAACACCGGGGAATAGCAGATCATAATGATAAAGGTGCCGGTCACCGTCAGCAGGGCAGAGCAAAGGGAGGCAATGGAGGTGGAGATGGTGTTGGAAATATTCTCCACGTCATTGGTCATCCGGCTCATAATATCGCCGTGGTTATGGGTATCTGTATAGCGGATGGGCAGATAAACCAGCTTTTTAAACAGGTCCTTCCGCAAGGACTGAACCGTCCCCTGGGAAAGCCGGGCAGAGGAGCGGGCTTGCAGATAGGTCAAGCCGGCGTTCACCAGATAGGTCAGAACCATCAAAAGGAGCATCAGGGCCAACTGCTTGCCCAGGTTCCCTTCCAGGGCGTCGATGGCCTTTTGCTGTAGGGCAGGCCCCAGCAGATTGGTTCCGGTGATGGAAAGGGTCACAAACAAAAGCAGAATAAAGGAACGTTTGTTTTTGCCGATATAATAGAAGAGCCGCTTCAGGGTTCCCCAAAGATCCTTGGGTTTTTCTACCTGCATTAAGGGCCCTCGCCGGGGACCGCCGCCGGGACGCATTGGATTCATAGGAGGTCGATTTTTTTGCTCAGCCATTCAAAACCCCTCCTTCCTTTACCTGAGAACGGTAGATGTCCTGATAAACCGGGCTGGTCTTTAAAAGTTCTTCATGGGTGCCGATGGCGGCAATGGTGCCTTGCTCCAGCACCGCAATGCGGTCGCAATCCTGTACACTGGCCACCCGCTGGGCGATGGTGATCAGGGTGGTGCCGGTACATTCCTTCCGAATCGCCCGGCGGAGCCGACCCTCAGTGGCCAGATCCAGGGCCGAGGTGCTGTCGTCAAAGATTAAAATATCCGGTTTTTTCACCAGCGCCCGGGCAATGG
>JAZOXD010000305.1:0-1103 GCA_045659565.1 Eubacteriales bacterium
GGAAGGGGACTTCCCCAAGTTCGGCAACGACGACGACCGTGTGGACGATATCGCCAAGGAAGTTCTGCGCTTCTTCAAGGATGAGCTGCGCCAGAACCACACCTATCGCAACGGCGTTCCCACCACCTCGATCCTCACCATTACCTCCAACGTAACCTATGGCAAGAACACAGGCGCCACCCCCGACGGCCGCAAGGCAGGCGAAGCCTTTGCACCCGGCGCCAACCCCATGCACGGCCGTGATACCCACGGGGCCATTGCATCAATGGCTTCCGTAGCCAAACTGCCTTTTACCGATTCCCAGGACGGGATTTCCAACACCTTTACCGTGGTGCCCACAGCCTTAGGCAAAACGCAAGATGAACAGGAACAGAACCTGGTGTCCCTGTTGGATGGCTACACCGAAAAGGGTGGATTCCATCTGAACGTGAACGTATTTGATCGGGAATTGCTGTTGGACGCCCAAAAGCACCCTGAACTTTATCCCCAATTGACCATTCGTGTTTCCGGCTATGCAGTGAACTTTATCAAGCTGACCAAGGAACAGCAGGACGAAGTGATCAGCCGGACCTTCCATTCTGTAATCTGATGATGGAAGGCCGTGTTCATTCCATTGAAACCTTCGGCTCGGTGGACGGGCCGGGGATCCGATTCGTGGTGTTTTTTCAGGGCTGCCCTATGCGTTGCCTTTATTGCCATAACCCGGATACCCAAACCCTTCAGGAAGGCGAGCCCCTTACCGCTGATGCCATTTTAGAGCGGATGCTCCGCAACCGCCCCTTTTATAAAAGCGGCGGCCTTACTGCCACCGGCGGGGAGCCAATGCTTCAGCCGGAATTCCTGACCGAGCTTTTTGAAAAGGCCAAAAAGGAAGGAATCCACACCTGCCTGGATACCTCCGGCATTTGCTTTGATCCCGAAGCACCGGAAAAATTTGATCGTCTTTTGGCGGTCACTGATTTAGTCATGCTGGATATCAAACAAATGGATGGAGAGGCCCACCAAAAACTCACCGGCCATTCCAACCGGCGGCCCTTGACCTTTGCCCGCTATCTCAACGAAAAGGGCATCCCCTTGCGGATCCGTTATGTGTTGGTTCCGGG
>JAZOXD010000306.1:0-6444 GCA_045659565.1 Eubacteriales bacterium
CCGCACCTGTCGCAATGCCGACGGTACCCAAATTGAGCCACAACTCCGCATTTGCGATTTGAGGTATGAACAATTACAACAATACGATGCGGGCATTTTTATGGGGGAAGAATTTCGCGGCACCAAAATCCCTACGCTCGACGAGCTTTTAATTTTTGCACAAGACAAAGCCGGGACCATTGTATTGGACAAGAAAATCCCGCCGGAGCATTTGGATCAACTCCTTGACGTGGTGGAAAAATACCGAGCTCGCATTGCCTTTATCTGCGCTGATATAGAGCATATCCAAAAGGTGCAGGCTCGCATTCCGGATGCGCATATTGTCTATGATGGGGTTTGCACCGATGAACAACTGCAAAGGGTGACAAACCTTGTAAAAAAGGAGAATCTGACGATCTACCTCTATCTTGATAAGCCGAATTTTGCCTGGCTTGAACCTCTACGTAAAACGTCCCCAGAAAATTGTGCCCGGGCCAAGAAGTACGGAAGGCTTGGCATCGGAAACATCAACTTTCCCTCCGATATGTGCGAGGCCCTACGGTATGATCCGGATCTGATCGAGATTTAAGCGGTGTTTTCCGCCCCTCCCGGCGGTACAATGATATGGTCAATCATAAAACTCCGTCCCCCGATTGTATAAATAGAGAAAACAGCACTTCATTCGAAGTGCTGTTTTAATCAAATGCCCAGCCGAAATAGGCAGGCGGGGTTAGTGGTTCAAAGGGAAGAAGCATCGTAAAGGGGCGGGTATTGCCCGGGATACGGAATTTGCCCCGAGGGGCGCCCAAAGTTTTCAGGATCCCGGGGGCTCGGGCGGGATCGCCCAATAATTCGGCGCCCCAGAAATTATCCTTACTTTGATGACCCGCCAAAAGGAAGCCCTGCCCTGCATAAAGGGTAAACTGGGCGGCCAAAAACCGCAGGTTTTCCTCCTCCTGGATCACGCCGCCTTGGGGCAGAAATTCGCGCCGCAGAGCGGCATATTCTTCGGCTTTCACAACCCGCAGTTCCAAGGATTCTTCACCGGGGAGAGCAGAAAATTCTTCCACGTTACTGCACGGGGCATAGCCCAATTTTGCATAGAAGTTGAACAGCCCTTCGCTCACGGGCACTAAAATAGCGGCGGCGTAGCCATTCTTTTTCAATTGGGAATGGGTATCTTCCATCAAGCGGCTGCAAAGGCCCTGCCGCTGAAATTTTCGGGCGGTGGCCACCCCATAGATATAGGCGATCTTTTTGCCCTGAAAGCGGCAATCAAACCAATAAAGGGCGGCGGCCAGCTCCTCCCCCATCCAAAGACAGCGGCAGCGTTCCGCAGAAAAAGCGTTTTCATAAAAAAGGTCAAAAAAGGCGGGGGAATCCCCAAAAGCTTCTTGCCAAAGAGCCGAAAGGGGCGCCTTTTGGGTGGGATTACCGATCTTCATTGCTTTTCTCCATCCATACAGCCCGGACTTTTTCCACCAGATGGTGGGGCCGATAACTCAGCTTGGCCTTTCGCAAGCCGGGCAAACCCATATCCTCTTCCCGGTCCAGGAATTTAACTTCGGGATATTTTTCCCGCAGGTAGCGGGCGAATTCACAGTTGATGGCCGTATAGGCTCCATCAATGGCCGTATCTGCCTTTTCAAAATGCACATCAAAGGTATCGGGATAAAAACGGCTGGCCAGAGTGAAGGCTGCCACCCGATCCTCAACAAAAAGCACCAGCCCCTCCATCCCGGCCTCCTTATAGAAATCAAAGGCCTTTTGAAGGGCTAATTTTTCCAGTTCGAAATCCTTTTCCGGGCTACAACAATCCTTATGTTCGAACCATTTTTCGGCCATTTGGCGAACTGCGGGCAGGGTTTCTTCATTCAAAGGCTCCACCCGGTAATCGGGATATTTTAGTTTAAAGCGGTTAAAATGGTTCCGCTTGCTTTGCAGTTTTTTGCCCCGAAGATCCGCCAAAGCATCAATCTCGTAAACATAATCAAAACCGTTTCGATCCGCCTTATAGCGAAATTTCCCGGGATAAAGGGAGGCCAGATTTTTAGGTTCCTCCTCCACCATTCCGCTGATCCGGCCGGGGATGCCCCGCTCTTCGGCATCGGCCAAAATGGCCGCCAGAGCTTCCGCCTTATCCCCTTTGCCCAAGGGATAAAAATAGGTATAATAATCCCCATATTGAGCCAGGATCAGTAATTGATCCCCCAACCGAGCATAGGATAAAGCTCCCCACAAAAAGGCGTTACCGAAGGAGCATTCACAACCCCGACGGGGGCTTTGATGCAGGTAGGATTCGTATAAAGTTTTATCTTTTAGGGTTATGGGTTTAAAATCGACCATCTACAGTTTACCACCAGTCTTCATCTTCTAATTCTTTTCGTTCAGGGGGAATACGCAGGCCTGTTTTCAGGCTTTGTTCCATCAGCCGAAGGTTATACAAAAGGGTTTCGAACCGTTCTTACCAATAGCCACAGGCACCCTGCAAAGGATCCACGGGAGCGGACACCCCCTTGACAAAGGCAAGGCCCGTGCCGCTTTTAAAGCACATTTGCTGCGGGGGCGGGAATCAACTCATGCATATTCGGTCGCTCCCTTTTTTAGATTATTATAGTATTCGCTTTAAAAATTGTCAAATAAAAAGGCACCCACTGGGTGCCTTTTTGTTTATTTCTTCTTGGGCTTTTTGATCTTATTGAGCTTGGCATTCAAAGAGAGCAGATCTTCCTTGGTGAGGTTCACGCCCATCATCCCGATCATGCCGGAGAGGCGCAGAACGGTGAAGCCGCCCATCATGGCCATCATATCGTCGTTCATTTCAAAGCCGCCCATCATTTTATCGCCTTTTTTGGGCATCAGTTTGGCAACCAGGCCCATAAAGAGCATCTTGCCCTGGATGGTGGCAAAAATATCGCTGATCTTATCGTTCAGAGAGAAATGACCCTCTACCTCGGTGATATCGAACCAATTGAGAACAGCGCCCTTTTCCTTCAGGCGGTAATCCTCGTTGAATTCCTCCACCTTACGAAGCTTGCCGCAATCCTTCAGTTCCCCGGCAACGGCAACCAGTTCGGTTTCGCCCACATTGGGAACATCGAAATAGAAGAAGTGATCCTCGGCAGTCTTTTTGCCCAGGGACACGCCGTTAGCAAAAAGTTCTACCTCCGGCTGGTTGGAATAAACCGTTACCTTGGTAACCTCTTCCACCCGATCCACATAGCGCTTACCGCAAAGGTGAACGAAGGGATCGTCGGAAAGCCATGCCTTATAAGCATAGAAGGCATCCTTCTTATACTTACGATCCATGGTAACCAGGCCCTTATGGTTCTGGCCATTTTCGCCGCCTTCAGCCCGGGCATCGGCGCCGAAATCAAACATATTCCAAACGTGGGTAGCCCACATAAACTTTCTGGTGAAAAGCTGTTTGATCAGTTCCTCATGGTAATAGGCTTGATATTCCTCGGTATAGTCCCCCTGCACGGGTTTGGAGGTGTGCCAATTCAGCGCCTCGCAGCCGTATTCGGAGCAACCGATGGGGATATTGGGATGACGCTCGTGGAACTTATCGAACCAAGGGCCGTTCATGGAAGTTTCGCCGCCATACCAACCGAAATAGTGGTTATAGGATACCAGATCGGGGATCTGGAGATAGGGGCTATCGATCTTGCAGGGAGATACCGCTGCAATGGTGGTGAGGCGGGTTTTATCCATCTCGTGCACCAGATCGTTAAGGATATGATGGTTTTCCAAAAGATCGGGATCATCGTCACCCTTCATGGTGATCTCGTTGGAAAGGCCCCAAACCACGATAGAGGGATGGTTATAGTTCTGGATGATCAGTTCCTTCATCTGGGAAATGGTATTTTCCCGCCCGCCGGGCATATGGTTGGAGATATAAGGAATTTCAGCCCAGATCACCAGACCTTTTTCGTCGCAGAGATCATAGAAATACTGATCGTGCTGATAATGGGCCAGACGGATGGTGGTGGCACCCACTTCACAAATCAGATCGATATCCTCTTCGTGATGCTCGGGCAGAAGAGCATTACCAACGCCCCAGCGATCCTGATGGCGGGAAACGCCCCGCAGGGGATATTCTTCCCCATTGAGAATAAAGCCGTTTTCGGGATCCACCTTAAAGGTGCGGCAACCGAAGCGGGTGGAAATGTTATCCAGAACCTTACCCTCTTCCAGAAGTTCAACCGTCAGATTATAAAGATAAGGATCCTTGCGACCATGCCAAAGATGCACATCAGCGATGGCCAGTTCAACACAAGTATCGGCAGCGGTTAAAGAAGCCACTTCCTTGCCCTCGGCATCGGTAACGGTATAACGGAGCTCCTGTCCCATTTTGCTGTTGGTGATCCAGGTTTCCACCGCAACCTTAGCGTCCTTGCCTTCGATAGCAGGAGTAACCTTCAGTCCGGGGCCACCGAAATGATCCAGATCAAAATGGCTTTCGCTGACACAGATGATATTCACATTCCGATAAAGACCGCCATAGAAGGTGAAATCCGCCACCTGGGGATACACACGATCATTGGCGCTGTTGTCCACTGCGATTACAAACAGATTATCCCGTTCCAGAGTTTCGGTGATATCCACCCGCCAGGTGGAATAACCGCCATCGTGGTGGGCCAAGTTCTTGCCGTTGAGATAAACATCGGCAGAAGAATTGGCACCCCGGATCTCCAGGTAATAGCGGTCTGCCTGGGGCAGATCCATTTTATCTAAAGTTTTGGCATAATAGCAGGTTCCACGATGATAATCGTCGCCGCCGTCCTGACCGTCGATAGCGTTCCAGGAATGGGGCAGGTTCACGAAATCCCAAAGCTTGGGCATTTCGGCGGGAACCTCGGTGGCCATTTTGGTAAAGGCCCATTTTGCATTAAAATTAACAATGGTTCTCATAAAATTCCTCCGTTGGATTTTTTATAGAATAGCGTCTGCCCTTTTGGGGGCGGGCGCCGATCAATCAACCTTCAACCGTTGTATTTTCTACGTTGTTACGGCCCAGTTCTTCGTTCATTTCAGCCAGAGTCTTCTTATCCAGATTATAGATCAGACCCAAGCCAACGAACTGCATCAAGCCGGAGAACAGGAAGGTTCCGGCCACCAGATAACGCATCCGAACGGCAACTTCCCAAACCTGGTTCCCTTCGTCAGCGCCCTTATAGCCCAGAGCCACCATAATCACCAGTACCAAAGCGGGGCCTACGCCTTGAGCCAGCTTACGGAAGAAGGAATGCAAGGAATAAACAGTGCCTTCCTCCCGCTTGCCGGTTTTCCATTCGTTATAATCGATAGCATCGCCCATCATAGCCCAAGACACTGTGGAATAGATGCCCATACCCAAAGAGAATACCAGCTGGCAAAGGATATAGATGATCAGATCCAGGCCGGTATTGTTGGGCAGAACGATAAAAAGACCCAGACCGGCAACGATGGCACAGATAGAGCCGAAGGTAGCCAGTTCCTTCTTGCCGAACTTAGCAACGGCATTCCGGGCCAGCGGAGTGAACAGCACGATGGGGATCATGGCAAAAAGCTGCACGATACCGGAAATCTGCACATTCTTAAAATAGGATTGGGAGATAACGGTTACTGCAGTGGTAGCGCCCTGCATACCGATGAACATACCCATGGCGGCAACGGTGGCGCCCATGGCAGGACGGTTCACCAAAAAGTTACCAACAGCCTTAAGCACATTGAATTTGGGGGTTTCTTCGTTCAAAGCAACTTCCTGCTCCACCCGGATGGTGGTGTTGCGGATCATAAACTGGAAGCAAATAAAGCCCAGCACGCCCATAATCAAAGCGGCGATGAATACCCGCTCGCCAATCAGGTTATTATCCTTATCATAAATGATGAAGGGCAGGATCACCATCGGCAGCATATTGCCGAAGATGGAACCGATGGAACGCCAAGCGGACAAGGAGGCCCGATCCTTAACATCGTTGGAGATCAGGGAAAGCAGGGAGCCATAGGGAACGTTTGCAACGGTATAGAAGGCATCCCAAACCACGTAGCCAGCAATAAAGATAATGAATTTTGCCCAAACAGGAGCGTTGGGGAAGGGCAGGAAGCAGCAAGCACCGCCCACGATCAGACCAATGGAACCGATCCAGATGTAAGTCAGGAACTTATTTCTCTTATACTGACGCTTATCGGCATCGATCATCGAGCCAATCAGGGGATCATTGATGGCATCCCACACCTGCACGATGATCAGCAGCAGTGCATACCAAAGATCCATCCCCATAAACTGGGTCCAGAAAATAGACATGGTACCCTTCAAAGCAAAGCTCATATTACAGCCCAAGTCACCTGCGGCATAAGCGACGCTATCGCGAATACCGAATTTGCGATGCCCGTTGGCATCCAGTTTCTTTTCTTTTTTCATTGAAATAAACCTCCTTAGTAATAAAGATAAATTTGTTTATTACATAACGACACATTGTA